>DCHV01000083.1:6436-12126 GCA_002314945.1 Prevotellaceae bacterium UBA1743 | reverse complement strand
TCGGGATTGACCACGTTGAACATACTTTTGCTCATTTTCTCGATGGCCCATCCGCAGATATATTCTCCGTTCTCGAGGACAAACTCGGCATCCTGATATTCGGGTCGCCAAGCTCGGAAAGCCTCGATGTCCAGATGATCATTCTTGACGATATTCACATCGACATGGATTGCCGTTGTCTCATAGTTGTCCTTGAGCCCGAGTGAAACGAATGTATTGGTGTCCTTGATACGATATACGAAGTTGCTACGTCCTTGGATCATACCTTGGTTGATGAGCTTCTGGAAAGGTTCTTCCTGACAACTGATACCAAGGTCGAACAAGAATTTGTTCCAGAATCGGCTATAGATGAGATGGCCGGTTGCATGTTCGCTACCTCCCACATACAAATCTACGTTCTGCCAATAGGAATCGGCCTTGTCTCCTACCAATGCCTGACGGTTGTGGGGATCCATGTATCGCAGATAATAGGCGCTACTGCCTGCAAATCCTGGCATCGTGTAGAGTTCGATAGGAAATACCGTCTTATCATCAATGAGGGCTTTATCTACAATTTTACGGTTCTGTTCGTCCCAAGCCCATGCTTTGGCATTACCCAATGGTGGCTCCCCTGTTTCCGTGGGAAGGAAATTCTCTACCTGAGGCAGTTCGATAGGGAGGCATTCTTCGGGAATCATCTGTGGAATACCATGCTTGTAATACACGGGGAAGGGCTCACCCCAGTAGCGTTGACGGCTGAAGATGGCATCTCGCAGTCGGTAGTTGACCTTTACCCTACCCAGTTTATGGGATTTCACATATTCCTTGGTCGCAGCGATGGCCTCCTTCACTGTCAGCCCGTTCAGGGAGAGGCTGCAATAGGGACGTTTTCCTTCTGCAGGACTGTTGGTGACAATACCTTCCTTGGCATCGTAGCTTTCCTCCGACACATCAGCACCCTGGATGAGGGGGATGATGGGAAGGTTGAAGTGTTTGGCAAAGGCATAGTCACGACTGTCGTGGGCAGGTACTGCCATGATGGCTCCTGTACCATATCCAGCCAATACATATTCGCTTATCCATACAGGAATCTTGTCGCCTGTGAAGGGATTGATGGCATAACTTCCACTGAACACACCTGTCACCTTGTGATCTATCATACGTTCACGTTCGGTACGTCCCTTTACGTAGGCAATGTATTCTTCTACGGCAATCTTCTGTTCTGATGTGGTGAGTGCTTCCACCAGTTCGCTCTCAGGAGCCAATACCATGAAAGTGACTCCAAACATAGTGTCAGCTCGCGTTGTGAAGATGGTAAAACTCTCGGGCTTGTTATCAATTACAGAAGGCTCACAATCCTGTAGGCTCTTGTAGATCTGGAATTCCACCTCAGTTCCTTCAGAACGACCTATCCAATTGCGTTGGGTCTCTTTGATGCTGTCGCTCCACTGGATTGTATCCAGCCCGTCCAGCAATCGTTGAGCGTATGCACTCACACGCAGACACCACTGGCGCATCTTCTTCTGTTCCACAGGATACCCTCCACGTACACTGACTCCTTCCACCACTTCATCGTTGGCCAATACGGTACCCAATTTTGGGCACCAGTTGACCATCGTTTCACCTAAGAAGGCGATACGGTAGTTCATCAGTGTCTTGTCCTTGGCTTTCTCGTCCATGGCATTCCATTCCTGAGCCGTGAACCGCAGTTCCTCGCTACAAGCAACGTCTATCCCCTCTGTACCATACTGCTCGAAATGAGCTACAAGGTCGGCAATGGGATAGGCACGTCCACCCGAAACTTCGGTTTGGTCTTGTGCTGAAGGAAGGGGCTTGTTGGCAAAGAAACTCCCAAACATCTTCTGGAAGGCCCATTGTGTCCATTGATAGTATTCGGGGGCACAGGTGCGTACCTCGCGATCCCAATCGAAGCAGAAACCTATCTTGTCGAGTTGCTGGCGATAGCGATCGATATTGGCAAACGTGGTCACTTCTGGGTGCTGACCCGTCTGGATTGCATATTGTTCGGCAGGCAGGCCGTATGAGTCATATCCCATAGGATTCAGCACGTTGAATCCTTGTTGACGCTTGTAGCGGGCATAGATGTCGCTGGCAATGTAGCCTAATGGATGACCGACATGAAGTCCTGCACCACTGGGATAAGGAAACATGTTCAGTACATAGAATTTGCGACGTGTGTCATCTTCCGTCACTTTGTAAGTTTGGTTTTCCACCCACCGCTGATGCCATTTGGCTTCGATTTCCTGAAAATTATATTCTTTTGCCATGTTGTTTTTGGATATTATGTATTATATTTTGGGTACAAAGTTACGATTAAGCGAATGATTTACCAAATGTTTGAACAAATCAGAGCGTGAGTAACTTTGAATTTTGTTCAATGATATAGTGTATTTCAGTGAAAACGTAAAAAAAATCCGTACCTTTGCCTACGTATAAAGAAAAATTGTATGGCAAAGGACGGATTGACCCCCATGATGAAACAGTTTTACGATCTGAAAGCAAAGCATCCTGATGCGGTGCTTCTTTTCAGGTGCGGAGACTTTTACGAAACGTATGCCGAGGATGCAGCTATTGCAGCGGAGATTTTAGGTATTACTCTCACCCGAAGAAACAACGGAAAGGAGAGTATGCCGAATACCGAGATGGCAGGATTTCCCTATCACGCCTTGGATACGTATCTTCCGAAGTTGGTGAGGGCAGGTAAGCGTGTGGCCATCTGTGACCAATTGGAGGATCCCAAGATGACAAAGACGTTGGTGAAACGTGGAATCACGGAATTGGTAACTCCAGGTGTCACCTTGAGTGATACTGTGCTCAACTGCAAGGAAAACAATTTCTTGTCTGCTATACATTTTGGGAAGACGAATTGTGGAGTGGCCTTTCTTGATATCAGTACGGGTGAGTTTCTGACGACAGAGGGGACCGTTGAGTATGTAGATAAATTGTTGGACAGTTTTGCTCCCAAAGAAGTATTGTACGAAAAGAACAAAAGAGGGATGTTCGAGGGTTCTTTCGGTACCAAGCATGTCACTTTCCAATTGGATGACTGGTGTTTCACGGAATCTACTGCCAAGGAGAAACTTCATGCTCATTTTCAGGTGAAGAACATGAAAGGCTTTGGTGTGGATCACCTGCACAATGGTATGGTGGCAGCAGGTGTGATTCTGCAGTATCTCACGATGACACAACATCTGCAGATCGGGCATATCACTTCGTTGCGTCGTATCGAGGAAGAACGTTTTGTCAGATTGGACAAGTTCACTGTCCGCAGTTTGGAACTCTTAGGGTCGATGAACGAGGATGGCATCTCTCTGCTGGATGTGATAGATCGTACGACGACTCCTATGGGAGGCCGTATGTTGCGCAGATGGCTTGCCTTCCCCTTGAAGGATACTTCTCTGATCCGTCAGCGTCAGGATGTGGTGGATTGCTTTTTCCGCCAACCTGATATGCGTGCTCTGCTTTCGGAACAGCTTCATCGTATAGGCGATCTGGAACGTATCGTGAGCAAGGTGAGTGTAGGTCGTGTCTCACCTCGTGACATCGTCCAACTCAAGGTCGCTCTGATGGCTCTCGAACCTATCAAGGAGGCCTGTTGCCAATCCTCCGATGAAACACTTTGCAGGATAGGGGAGCAACTGAATCTCTGTGTGTCGATCAGGGATAGAATCGCACGCGAGATACAACCTGATCCGCCTTTGCTGGTCAACAAGGGTGGGGTGATTGCCGATGGGGTGAGCGGGGAACTGGATGAACTCCGACGTATCGCTTACCAAGGGAAGGATTATCTGTTGCAGATACAACAACGAGAGATTGAGGCTACAGGCATCCAGAGCCTGAAAATCGGCTACAACAATGTCTTTGGGTATTATCTGGAGGTAAGGAATACGTACAAGGATCAGGTGCCAGAGGAATGGATCAGGAAGCAGACGTTGGTTCAGGCAGAACGCTATATCACTCAGGAACTGAAGGAATATGAGGAGAAAATCATGGGGGCAGAAGACAAGATTCTGGCTCTCGAAACCCGCTTGTACAACGAATTGGTGGTAGCCTTGTCGGAATACACGTCAGCCATTCAGACAGATGCCAACCAAATTGCTCAACTGGATTGTCTGTTATCCTTTGCAATGAGTGCTCAGGAGAACAATTACATACGTCCTGTGGTGGACGAATCGGATGTGATAGATATTCATCAGGGACGCCATCCTGTCATAGAAAAGCAACTGCCTATAGGCGAGCGCTATGTGGCAAATGATGTCTTTCTCGATACGGATACACAACAGATTATCATCATCACAGGTCCCAATATGGCAGGAAAGAGCGCCTTGCTACGTCAGACGGCCTTGATTACACTCATGGCTCAGATAGGTAGTTTCGTACCTGCCGAGAGTGCAAGGATAGGTTATGTGGATAAGATATTCACTCGTGTAGGTGCCAGCGACAATATCTCGGTAGGGGAGAGTACTTTCATGGTGGAGATGAGCGAAGCCAGCAATATCTTGAACAATCTCTCTCCTCGTTCGTTGGTTCTCTTCGACGAATTAGGCAGAGGTACCAGTACTTACGACGGCATCAGCATCGCATGGTCTATCGTGGAATATATCCATGAGAATCCCCATAGTCATGCCCGTACACTCTTTGCCACCCATTACCACGAACTGAATGAAATGGAGAAATCATTCTCGCGTATCAAGAATTACAACGTAAGTGTGCGCGAAGTGAATGGGCAAGTCATCTTCCTGAGAAAACTGGAACGAGGAGGTAGTGAACACAGTTTCGGTATTCATGTGGCTAAATTGGCGGGAATGCCCACTTCTATTGTGAAAAGGGCTGGCGTGATACTCAAACAGTTGGAGCAGAGCATGGATCACGAGAATGTGGGAAAGGGAGTCACGGCAGGCGTGCAACCCGACCAAGGCGTGCAGATGAATTTCTTCCAACTGGATGACCCTGTCCTATGTCAAATCAGGGATGAAGTGCTACACCTCGATATCAACAACCTGACTCCACTCGAAGCACTCAATAAGTTGAATGAAATCAAGCGACTGGTGAAGGGAAAATGAGAGTAGGGGAGAGGGTGCTCCCTATTTTGAAGTTGGGGCTTTGTCCTTTTTTGTCCCCCGGTACATACACCAGCATCCCAGCACTACAAAGGGAATACTGAGCAATTGTCCCATATTGAACAACATACCTTGCTCGAAATCCACCTGATTTTCCTTGGTATATTCTATCAGTATGCGACTGGTAAATATCAGGAAGAGACATAGGCCAAAGAAGAATCCCGAACCTACACGCTGTGGATATTTCTTGTAGAAAAACCATCCTACAAAGAAGAAGATAGCATAGCAAATGGCTTCGTACAATTGACCTGGATGCCGTGGCAACTCATCCACATGATGGAAGATGAAAGCCCAGGGTAGGGTAGTGGGACGTCCTATTATCTCGCTGTTCATCAGATTACCCAAGCGGATGGCACAGGCACAGATGGGAGTCACGATAGCTATGTTGTCCAAGACGTGCAACAAGGGCATCTTCATTCTTTTGGCGTACATCCATAGGGCTATCATCAAGCCTAATGTTCCGCCATGGCTTGCCAAACCCTCGTAACCTGTCATTACCCAATGAGTCTGGGAGTTGCCTGTGGGAAGCCACATAAGCCAACTTGTCCATGCCTCGGGATTCAGACTTTG
>DCHV01000083.1:3524-6375 GCA_002314945.1 Prevotellaceae bacterium UBA1743 | reverse complement strand
AGGCAATGTCCCAAGCGTGCTCCGATGAGAATACCTAAGAAGCAGTACATGAACAGAGGTTCGAACTGCTCCTCGCTCAGTCGCTGCTGGCGATACATCTTGTGCATGAGCATATACACGGAAATGAGACCAATACACCAGCACAACGAATACCAGCGCAAGGAGATGAAACCCAGGTTCAAAGCAATGACATCAGGGTTCCAGTCGATGTAGAGCAGATTACACATTGAATCTAAAGTGCATTATGTCGCCGTCCTGTACCTCGTATTCCTTTCCTTCTACACCCATTTTACCAGCTTCGCGAACGGCTGCTTCACTTCCGTAGTGGATGTAGTCCTCGTATTTGATTACCTCAGCGCGGATGAATCCTTTCTCGAAGTCCGTATGTATCACACCGGCACACTGAGGCGCTTTCCATCCTTTGCGGAAGGTCCATGCCTTCACCTCCATCTCGCCTGCCGTGATGAAAGTCTGTAGCGTGAGCAGGTGGTAGATAGCCTTGATGAGACGGTTGCATCCACTTTCCTCCAAACCCATGTCTTCCAGGAACATCTGCTTCTCCTCGTATGTCTCCAGTTCGGCAATGTCAGCCTCTGTCTGTGCACTGATGATAAGCATCTCTGCCTCTTCGCCTTGTATGGCTTCGGCTACGGCTTGTGTGTAGGCATTGCCTGAACTGGCACTACTGTCATCCACATTGCAAACGTAGAGGACGGGCTTTGTGGTCAGGAGGAAGAGTCCTCGGGCGGCTTCCTGTTCCTCCTCGCTTTCGAAGGTCACGGTACGGGCGCTCAACCCTTTTTCCAGCACCTCCTTGTAGCGAAGCAGCACATCCAGCTCCACTTTGGCCAGTTTGTCGCCACCTACCTTTGCCTGTTTCTCTACCTTCTTGATGCGGTTCTCCACCGTATCCAAGTCCTTGATCTGCAGTTCAGCATCGATGATTTCCTTGTCACGGACAGGATCCACGCTTCCATCTACATGCACGATATTGGGGTCTTCGAAACACCTGAGTACATGGATGATGGCATCGCATTCCCTGATGTTGGCCAGGAACTGATTGCCGAGTCCCTCTCCCTTGCTTGCTCCCTTCACCAATCCTGCAATATCCACGATATCGCATACAGCAGGCACGATGCGTCCCGGATGAACGATTTCGGCCAAGCGATTGAGACGCTCATCCGGTACACTCACTTGCCCCATCTGGGCGTCAATAGTACAAAAAGGGAAATTGGCTGCCTGTGCCTTAGCACTCGACAGACAATTAAATAAAGTAGATTTTCCTACGTTGGGCAATCCTACGATTCCTGCTTTCAATGCCATACAACTTCCTAATTTTCGTGCAAAGGTACTCTTTTTCGTGCTAAAACGAGCGCAATCCCATAATTTATTTACGTTTCCCCTCGTTTATTCACTATATTTGTAAAGTTTGTCAAGGCTATCATAGGTCACTCGTGGACCTCCCTTTTAGCAGGTTAGTATTTCCGCAAATACTCTGCACACAATTCATAGTTGGTACTGCGACCTCCCTCATTGGCCTGCCGGAGGATGCCTTTTGCAACCAAATCCTTTATGTCGCGTATGGCAGTGTCCTGCGAACAGCTGTTAATCTTATACCACTTGGAGGAATTCAACTTTCCTTCAAACCCGTCAAACAGCATGTTCAGCACCTTTCGTTGGCGTTCGTTGATAGGTGTCTCTCTGTGTCTGTCCCAGAACTGTGTCTTCAGGACGATGCCGTTTGTCTTTTGGAGTGAGATGTTTACAGCTTGTCGTACCTGTGTCAAGAACCATTCTACCCAAGAGGTAATCTCCATTCCACCTTTCTGAGCCGTCTCAAGATGGTTATAGTACTCCTTTCTGTTTGACAGGAAAACAGAAGAGAGGCTATAGTACTTCCGGCCCGTATTGTCAGCACGTGAGAGAAGCATCTCTGTGAGGGTACGGCACAACCTGCCGTTGCCGTCATCAAAAGGATGTATGGTTACAAACCACAGATGAGCTATTGCCGCTTTTACGATTGGGTCTATCTGAAGTTGGGAATTGTCAAACCATACGAGAAAATCGTTCATCATTGCTTCAATCTGGATGCTTTCCGGTGCTTGATAATGAACAATCTGCTTGCCCAGTGCTCCGGAAACGACCTGCATGGGTTCTTCTCCCTTTCGCCAGTCAGCTACAGTTATCTTATAACTTCCGCTATAACCAGTCGGAAACAATGCCGCATGCCAACCAAAGAGTCTTTCGGCATCAAGTTTCTCACTAAACCTATTAGTAGCATCCAACATCACCTGTACAACGCCCTCTATATAGTGATCCGTACGAGAAAGACCTGCAGACTCAAGTCCCAGTTGTCTGGCAACAGAAGACCTCACGCTATCCCTGTTCAGAATCTCTCCCTCTATCTCCGAGGAAGTAATAATCTCCTGCGTGAGCACATCCAATATGGAGTCGTCCTGCTCTTGAACCCCAAGCATGACCAATCTGCCCAACAGCTGTCCTCGAAGCATATTCACTTCAGCCAGAAGGTTAGATACCCTTGATTGATCTATTTCGAAACGTGGCCATTCATCGTGCTGCCATATATATGTAGGTTGCTTCATCACTTATTTATGTATTATCGCACTTTTACTGCAAAGTTACAAAAAGAATCCAATTCCCATACCTTTTGCGTAGAAAAACAACTTTTTTCTCCTGATTTTTGCGTAGAATACAGATTTTTCCAACACTAACTAATTCAAGTTTCGCATGTTTCCTATATATATGTCAGTTAAGATTTTAAGTTGGGATTTTTCGTGGATTTTGAGAGCTTTGCTCGACCCCATCATGAAATGCCTTTATATTTTCAGAA
>DCHV01000083.1:0-3401 GCA_002314945.1 Prevotellaceae bacterium UBA1743 | reverse complement strand
TAAAAATCCCGACTAAAGAACTTGCTAAACGTGAATAACTTACTACTGGCAGTTTATTACTTGGACAGAGAGTGAAGCAGTAGGTTCATTTTTTTGAGTATGTTTAGTCTTCATTCATCATCCATATCCAAAGTGGAACGACGGAAATGGTTTTGCCTTCAGTTTCTATCCTGTCTTCTTCGTCTTTGGTGACAATCTGCAGGTGCTGCACTTCCAGGAAGTTCGACAGAGCGAGGAGCCCGTCAATTTCGCGTTTGAGCGTGTCTTTGTCCGTAATGGAGTAGGAGACCTGAATGGCGAGACTCTCATTAGGAAGGTAGAAGTCAACTTCAGCCTTGGGCGTGTTGTAGAAATAACAATCCGGCCCAAATCTACGTCTTAGGTTGACGGCAACTATGTTTTCCAACAGCGAAGTGAAAGGGTCGAGCAAGAACAGGGCAAGCAACCCATTGTCGATGAAATAATACTTTCTATTCATCTCCTTATCTTGCAGTTTCCCTATATAGTTTTCAAACGGCAGTAGTAGCCATGATTCTTCCATATATCCGATATAGTCGATGGTAGCGTCCGTACTGAGTTTCTTGCCAGTCGTAGAGACAATACTTGCCATTCGCGAATAGGAGAGGGGTTGTTTTACACTTTCTGCCAACTTGCGAACCAACACTTTCAGGGAAAAATCATTGCGGATATTGTGGCGTGCCACCATGTCGCCAAAGAAAATCTTGTTGTACAGGCTGCTTAGCCATGGGCGGGTATTCGTCATTCTGGCCGTTTCGGGCATACCACCACGTAGGAAATAATCATCTGCAAGTTTTACGATCTGTTTCTTGAATTTGAATTCAGCATTCTTTGGGCGGATGTCTATATCGTTTGCCATGAGATATTCGGCAAAACAATAAGGGAATACTTCCTGAATCATGTATCTGCCTCCCAACGTGGTAGCTATCTCGCTGCTGAGCATCTTTGCATTACTGCCAGTGATATATACCTGAAATTTTTGATCGGCCAATCTGCGGGCAAATTTTTCCCATCCAGTAACCAATTGAACTTCATCGAGGAAGAAGATAGGCCTGTGGTCATACATTTCCTCATAGCATATCTTGATGAGTTCCAAATCCGTAATGTTCAGGGAATCTATGCGATCGTCTTCGAAGTTGAAATATAGCATCTCTTCTGGATGATGACCTTGACTGATCAACTCTGCAATTCTCTGGTACATGAGATAAGACTTTCCTGCATGTCTCAAGCCTACAAACACATAGTTCTGTCCATCCATACATTCGATCTGGCGTGGAATGTAGGGAACTCCAGTCACATACTTTTGATACTCGGTAATCAGTATCTTTATCAAATCCTTCGTCATAATGATTCAATACTTTTGCCGCAAAGATAGTGATATTATCGTTTATAGACGACAAAAACATAACATTTTTATCGTCTATGCACGACAAAATTTCATTTTTCCTGCTATATCCATGACGTGATATGACACTTGTTTCCCTACTTTTTCTGTCTTATTGCGATTCATTTATCGAGCATGAAATGCTGAAACTACTCTTTGACATGCTTTCTTAGGACATCCATGAACTTGATATATTCAGTTTGGGTGATATCTGCTTTTCCACTAACCCATTTTTTTGGGTATTTTTTTATGTAATTATTGCGTACCATCTCATGCGTGACAATACTGTTTGTAGGAATTTTGTACTTAGATATTATTGGGAGCAGATATTCAACAAAGCATCGATGACGCTTTTACATTATGTAGTGTCCTATGTTTCTTGATAGCCACTTTTACATAGCAATCAATATAGAACATTGCAAATGTACACATTTTCTTTGACACGAAAAAAGAAAATCCTAACAATTGACATTATTGCCCCAAAATTCTTCATTTTTCATTCTAAATGATATTCAAAACTGTATTCTCTGCAGAAAAGTTTGGTCAAATCACATTTTAGGCTTACCTTTGCATCGACAGAACCCGCCACGCCTCTTTGTAATGCGCACCAGGGCGGGGCTTTTTTTGTATATATCCGTTATGGCATACACGAAACTTCCACTATCAATAGCAGATCAGATAGCATTGCTAAAGTCAAGAGGCTTGACATTTGCAGACGAAGCAGATGCTGCAATGGTGTTAGAGCATATTAGCTATTACCGCTTCGCTGCATATCTGAGGCCAATGGAGTCTGATAAGACTACTCACAATCTACATGCAGGAGCATCATTTGAAGATGTCCTTGCAATATATGAGTTTGATTCTAAGTTGAGAGCGCTTGTATTTAATGCTATTCAAAAGATAGAGATTTCTATCCGTTCCAAAATGATTCATGAGTTCTCGTTAGCTCATGGTGCCTTTTGGTTCTTCGATCAATCTTGTTTTACCGATATGCATAGGTTTGTCGAGAGTATGAATGTACTGGAGAAGGAATTAAGCAGAAGCAAGGACGAATTCATCAAGGAGCATATTGCAAAGTATGGAAAATCTGAATATCCACCTGCATGGAAGACATTAGAACTCGCCACATTCGGTACAACCTCAAAGCTTTTCGCAAATTTTTCTGATACAAAGCTAAAGAAGAAGATTGCACGTTCATACGGAATACCTCAACATGAAATACTTGAATCGTGGACAGCTGCAATTGGACCTCTGAGAAATTGCTGTGCTCATCATGGCAGACTATGGAACAGAAAATTCCCAATCACTCCATTGCTTCCTTCTAGGATGCGAAAGCCTTGGATTGCCGACCTTAGCGTTTCCAATAACAAGTTGTATGCAGTTCTTTGTTGTGTGGCATATATGCTGAACGCAATAGACAGCAACAATACCTTTGCATCGAATCTTGCAAATTTGATTAATGCTTATCCTGTGATTTCTGTTTCAGCAATGGGATTTCCTTCCGGTTGGAACTCGGAAGCTCTCTGGCAATTATCATAGCCACAAGAGTAACATGCAAAGCAATATATATAACAGAAGGTAAAGAATGGCATAACAGCTATGCCATGTTGCAGCTCAAAAAATCAAAACAGTCGAATAAAATCATTTTTCGCGCGTAATTTAACCCAAATCGGTCATTAGAAGTTGATATTGAAGTGATTTCTAATGACCGATTTGGGCTTATCGAGCATGAAATGCTGAAACTACTCTTTGATATGCTTCCTTAGGCATCAAAATGTGGCTATGTGCGTATGAAGTGACCCTTGATCCTTTGATTTCGCCAGGGATACACACAATCTGTGTACCCCTTCTCAACTTAATCAAGCTAACTTTCTTTGCCATGAGCAATCTACGCTCTTCGAGGAAGGCGTCATAATCTGCAGTTGTCAACTGAATGAGTCATAGGGACCTCGTGAACCCATGTAATTCAAATTCCTTAATGACAAATGACCATAATGAC
>DCHV01000088.1:26641-26907 GCA_002314945.1 Prevotellaceae bacterium UBA1743 | reverse complement strand
CCTTGTTTCAACCTCTCGTGCACTTCTTTGTTGGTATAGGTAATCCAGCATGGCAGTTGTGGTAATGTTCTTGGATTACCCATATAAGAAAATTTGTGGTAATCCGTATCTCCTGGTTGCATCTCCATTTCCTCAAAGTGAATGGATGTTCCATCGATTCGCACCGGAGTGCCAGTTTTCATTCTTCCTGCATTGATGCCCCATTTCGTGATGCTTTCTGTCAGACACAGGCTTGGCGGTTCTGCACATCTACCTCCTGCAAGTTT
>DCHV01000088.1:23871-26579 GCA_002314945.1 Prevotellaceae bacterium UBA1743 | reverse complement strand
GATTTGCAATATAGTGTCACATCGAGGTATGTTTTCACACCTGTCACCTCACCATCTTTTACCAAAAGTTCTTTTACTTGGTCTTGCCATATTGTCAGATTGGGCGTGTTTTCCAGGATTTCTCTCCAAGCCCAAATGAATTTTCCGCGGTCGCATTGTGCTCGAGGGCTCCACATGGCAGGACCTTTCGATTTGTTTAGCATACGGAATTGGATAGATGTCTTGTCTGTCACTTCTCCCATGTGTCCACCCAAAGCATCGATTTCTCTTACGATTTGTCCTTTTGCGATTCCTCCCACAGCTGGGTTGCAACTCATCTGGGCTATTTTGTTCATGTCCATTGTCACGAGACACGTCTTTGCGCCCATCTGAGCGCTTGCACATGCAGCCTCACATCCAGCATGGCCAGCGCCCACTATCACTACATCAAATTTGAATTCCATTCGCTCTTTTTTGAAACTTGATACAAAAGTAGTGTTTTCTTTCGAACATTTGCACCAATCTTTTGGCTAAATCACATATTTATATTACTTTTGTCCCCTGTATAAATGTTATGACGTGCGTAAATATCAAATTTAATTAATATTTTTTACAATTATGTGGTTAATCAATTCATCAATCGGTAGGAAAGTGGTGATGTCCGTCACAGGTATTGCCCTTGTCCTGTTCTTGACCTTTCATGCGTCAATGAACGTCGTTGCCCTGATTAGTGCAAAGGGGTACAACATGATCTGCGAGTTTCTTGGAGCCAATTGGTATGCCGTTGTGGCAACATTGGCGCTGGCAGCTCTCGTAGCACTACATTTTATTTATGCTATCTGGCTCACCATCCAGAATCAGAAGGCTCGTGGCACGAGTAAGTATTCTGTCACAGACAAGCCCGGCAAGGTGGAGTGGGCAAGCCAGAACATGTTGGTTTTAGGTGTCATTGTAGTGCTGGGACTCTGTCTGCATCTCTACAACTTCTGGTACAACATGATGTATGCCGAATTGGCCGGCGTAGAAGGTGCAATTGCCCCCACCGATGGTGTGGCTTTCATTGTTGATACCTTCTCATGTCCCATATACACAGCACTTTATATTATCTGGCTTGCTGCGTTGTGGTTCCATCTGAGCCATGGTTTCTGGAGTGCATTGCAGACTTTGGGATGGAGTGGCAAGGTATGGTTCCAGCGTTGGAAAGTTATCGGTAACATTTACACGACTTTGGTTATCTTGATGTTTGCTGCAGTGGCTATCGCTTTTGCAGCTGGCATGAAACCATCTGATTATGAGAAACGTAATCCGGTTGATGAGTTTCCATTCGAGATGATGATGCCTCCCTGCCATGGTGAACATCATGGTCCACGTCATGGCGGTTGCCCCAATGGCGCAGGTCCTTGCGAACGTAAATGTGGTGGCCAGTGCGAACGTAAATGTGGTGGCCAGTGTGAAAATCAATGTGGTGGTCAGTGTGAGGCTGATTGTGAGGATATGGAATGTTCTGGCTGTGGCCAAGTGGAATAAAGGAATGTTATAACAACCAAAAACAACAAATGCAATAATAGTTATGGCTAAGACAATAGATTCGAGAATACCTGAAGGTCCTATTGCAGAAAAATGGACCAACTATAAGGCACACCAACGTCTGGTGAACCCCAAGAACAAGCTCAAGCTTGATGTGATAGTAGTGGGTACAGGTTTGGCAGGTGCGAGTGCAGCTGCGTCTCTTGGTGAGATGGGTTTCAATGTGTATAATTTCTGCATTCAGGATTCGCCTCGTCGTGCTCACTCCATCGCAGCACAAGGCGGTATCAATGCTGCCAAGAACTACCAGAACGACGGTGACTCTATATACCGTTTGTTCTATGACACAGTGAAGGGTGGTGACTATCGTGCTCGCGAAGCTAACGTATATCGTTTGGCAGAGGTGAGCAATAACATCATTGACCAATGTGTAGCTCAGGGTGTACCTTTTGCTCGTGAATATGGTGGTATGCTTGCCAACCGTTCTTTCGGTGGAGCTCAGGTGAGCCGTACCTTCTATGCCAAGGGACAGACAGGACAGCAGCTCTTGCTTGGTGCTTACAGCTCCCTGTCTCGTCAAGTGCAGATGGGTAAGGTGAAACTCTACACGCGCTATGAAATGGAAGATGTAGTATTGGTGGATGGACGTGCTCGCGGTATCATTGCCAAGAATCTCGTTACTGGTAAGTTGGAGCGCTTCTCAGCCAATGCCGTTGTGATTGCGACTGGCGGTTATGGCAATACCTATTTCCTAAGTACCAATGCCATGGGTTGCAACTGTACGGCAGCAGTTCAGTGCTATCGTCGTGGTGCTATGATGGCCAACCCCTCATACGTACAGATTCATCCTACTTGTATCCCCGTACATGGTGACAAACAATCCAAACTGACCCTGATGTCAGAGTCTCTGCGTAACGATGGTCGTATCTGGGTTCCCAAGAAACTGGAAGATGCCAAGGCTTTGCAATCTGGTACCAAGCAGGGATGGGAAATTGACGAAGAGGACCGTGACTATTATCTGGAGCGCAGATATCCTGCCTTTGGTAACTTGGTTCCCCGTGATGTGGCTTCTCGTGCAGCTAAAGAGCGTTGCGACAAGGGCTTAGGTGTCAACAATACTGGTTTGGCTGTATTCCTTGACTTCTCTGAGAGTATCCAGCGTCTGGGCATTGGCGAAATCCGTCAGCGTTATGGCAACCTCT
>DCHV01000088.1:16801-23753 GCA_002314945.1 Prevotellaceae bacterium UBA1743 | reverse complement strand
GGGTGGTATCTGGGTTGACTATGAGTTGCAGACCTCTATTCCTGGCTTGTTTGCCATTGGTGAGTGCAACTTCTCTGATCATGGTGCTAACAGATTGGGTGCCAGTGCATTGATGCAAGGTCTTGCCGACGGATATTTCGTACTTCCTTATACCATTCAGAATTATTTGGCAGATCAGGCTATTTGGCCTCGTCTGAGCACTGACATGAAAGAGTTTGTCGATACAGAGAAAGGTGTGCAAGCTGAAATGGATCGACTGATGAATATCAAGGGTAAGCGTTCCGTTGATTCTATTCACAAGGAATTGGGTCATGTGATGTGGGAACATGTCGGTATGGGACGTACCAAGGAAGGTTTGGAGGAAGGTCTTCGACTGTTGGCTGCTCTTCGCAAGGAGTTCAACGAAAACCTCTTTATTCCTGGTTCACAGGAAGGCTTGAATGTGGAACTTGACAAGGCTGTACATCTGCGTGACTTCATCTTGATGGGTGAACTTATCGCATACGATGCTCTTCATCGCGAAGAGTCATGTGGTGGGCATTTCCGCGAGGAGCATCAGACAGAAGAAGGTGAAGCCAAGCGTGATGACGAGAATTTCTTCTATGTAGGCTGCTGGGATTATCAAGGCAGCGACGAGAAGGCTCCCGAACTCATTAAGGAACCCCTTAATTACGAGATTATCAAGGTACAAACACGTAACTACAAGAACTAAGAAAGAGTATGGCACGCAATATTTCATTTACAGTAAAATACTGGAAGCAGAATGGTCCCAAGGATAAGGGCCATTTCGATACGCACGAGATGAAGAATATCCCCGATGACACTTCCTTCTTGGAGATGTTGGACATTCTGAACGAGGAACTCATCGAGGCAGGTAAGGAACCTTTCGTCTTTGATCACGATTGCCGCGAGGGTATTTGCGGTATGTGTTCACTGTACATCAACGGAACACCTCATGGCAAGACGGAGCGTGGTGCTACCACTTGTCAGTTGTATATGCGTAAGTTCAAGGATGGTGATACAATTACCATCGAACCTTGGCGTAGTGCTGGCTTCCCCGTCATCAAGGATTGTATGGTTGACCGTAATGCGTTCGACAAGATTATTCAAGCTGGTGGTTACACCTCTATTCGTACAGGTCAGGCTCAGGATGCCAACGCAATTCTGATTCCCAAGGAGAATGCTGATGAAGCAATGGATTGTGCAAGTTGTATCGGCTGTGGCGCTTGCGTTGCAGCTTGCAAGAATGGCTCTGCCATGTTGTTCGTTAGCTCCAAGGTAAGTCAACTTGCTTTGCTTCCTCAGGGCCGTGTAGAGGCGGCAAAACGTGCAAAGGCTATGATTGCCAAGATGGATGAGTTGGGCTTTGGTAACTGTACCAATACTCGTGCTTGCGAAGCTGTATGTCCCAAATGTGAGACAATCAGCAATATTGCCCGTCTGAACCGTGAGTTTATCAAGGCAAAATTGGCTGATTAAAACCTCGTTATTCTTAGATAATATTAATCCCGGATTCCCTACAATGGAAATCCGGGATTTTTGTTACAACAATCGATACATTCCGCCTGCCCACATTTTTACGATTCCTCTCAATTCCATTTGGAAAAGCAAACTGCTTAATTTCCCAATAGGAATACCGCTTTGTACGCTTATTACGTTGATTTGAAGCCCATCATGTTCCCTAAGTGTGTCCACTATGATTTGCTCATCTTCACCGAGTTGCGGAAACATTTCCTGTTGTATTCCTTCTTTCAGTTTCTTTTCCTTTAATAAGGCATTTTCCCATCCCATTGATTTTATGAAGGATTCAGCATCGGTCAGCAATGTCGCCTGACTATTCTGTATTAGTAGATTGCATCCTTCGGAATATGCATCCTTGACTCGTCCTGGAAACGCGAATACGTCTTTGTGATAATCGTTTGCTATTCCTGCAGTGATGAGAGAACCCCCTTTACTTGCACTTTCCACCACCAAGGTGGCGTCACTTATTCCTGCTACTATCCTATTGCGTTGGACAAAGTTACGCTTGTCTGCATTCGTGTAACTCGGAAACTCTGTCAACAATCCTCCATTGGTCGTCATTTGCACGGCAGTATCACGATGCATTCTTGGATATATTTGATTCAAACCATGTGCTAAGACTCCAATTGTACGCATATTGTGTGTCAGTGCATTCCTGTGGGCATGGATATCCACTCCGTATGCAAGTCCGCTAACAATGAGGATATCTGGGCATAGTTTGCTCAGTTCGCTCACAAATTGGGCGCAAAGGTCTTTCCCGTATTCCGTAATGTGACGTGTGCCTACGATACTCAGTATATAGTTGCAGTTCAAGTCTGTATTTCCTCTATAATAGAGTAGGACAGGCGCATCTGGACAATCCTTTAGTCGATAGGGATATTGCTCATCGTTGATACTGATGCACTTTATTTTTCCTCGGTCGGCAAATTTCTTTTCTTCTTCTGCCCTGTCCAAGTGCTTTTCCATGTCAGCGATGGCCTCTACGATACGTACGTTCGCTTCGGGAAATATTTCTCGAATATCTTTCCTGTATTGATAGATTGTACTTGCATTACCCGCCTGCTCCATCAAGTACTTCTTGGTTTGCAGATTCAAGTTGGGAATAAGTGTGAATGCAATAGTGTAAATGAGTTCCTCTTCTTTCATCGTTGTTTCAAGTATTCATATCCGAATCTACATCTCAAACAGTCCATTCGATCGCAATAATTCTTTTTTAGTTGGATCAGAGCCTGACTGTCGGCTGCATTTTTTACTTTCAGTTCACATGCCGCCCATTGTCGGAGTATGTAGTTGTTTTCGGGGGGTAATTGTTGAAGAAGGTCGATGGCACGTTGTTTCAATACGTTGTCTTGATGACTCTTCCCATACGCATACAGGAGGGGAGCGACTGTATTAATGACAAGCAGGTTTCGACTTCCGATAGATATTCCTCCTCGGGTGAGATTCTTCTGGAGTGTTACTATATCTTCAGTTTCCAGAAGCGAACTTATTTCTATGCTTCGTCCTTCATATAGTTTGGCAATTTGTCTGATTCGAACATGTGGGAAATTCTTAGGTCTTGTACGCAGGTATTTCCATTGTTCCGGACGCATGGGGGAGGGCAATTCGAATTTGTGGGAAAGATAACAGAATTCCTTTTTCATCCTTGTTTTTTCCTCTTCTTCCAATTCGTCCAAAAGACCTGCTATCCCAAGAAACATTGCTTCGATTTGGAATAATTGGTCTCTGTGTTTGGCAACCGCCTGTAGCGGAATCCGTTTTGCCCACATTTCGAAGGTGTCCCCATTCAGCCCAAATCCGAAGTTTCTGCTTAATGTGATGAAAGTAGCTTGTTCCCAGTCTCCATTCAATTGTTTTACATATCCCAGAACTCTGTCAGCTCGTTGCTCGATCCGTTCTGCCAGCAATGCATCCAACCAACAATGGATTTTCATAGTATCCAATTGCGGGATCAACCTATAGCATCTTGGATAATCTTCTGTCTTTTGCAATTCTTCGTAGTGTAGGGCTACTTGGGAGGGTATGGCCAGTTCCAATTGAGCAGGATGTCTCCCGTCTTCCGTTTCTATCATGCAGTCCGCTTTCTCTACCACATGCAGAATGGTATTGTTGTATGCAGGATCCTCGTGATGGCCATGCTGAAACCAATCGCTACTCTTCAAGTGAATCTCCACATTACCCGCCCAATATGTTCCATCGATTCGCACCTTGGCGTTGAAGAAATCGGCTCCCTGATTTGTGTTTTGCAATCCTACATCTATGATTTCCAATTCATTACCATCTTTTGTTTGGAGCGTGCAGAGTGGCAGAATCTTGTGTTTCCATACATAATGCAGAAGTTTTTCCATACTTTATGCCGCTGTTTTTGTAATTTTTGAAACAAATATAGCTGTTTCTATTAGAAAAAGCATTATTTTTGCATCTAAAAATCAATAATGATATGAAAATCGCGTTAATAGGCTATGGCAAGATGGGACACATGATAGAAGAAATTGCCCTAAGCCGTGGTCATCAGATTGTATGTGTTATCGACGTGGATAATCTTCAGGATTTTGACAGCCCTTCTTTTCGGAGTGCCGATGTTGCTATCGAATTTACGGCTCCTCAGGTTGCGTATGACAATTATCTGAGAGCCTTTGCCCATCATGTCAAGGTGGTCAGTGGTAGTACGGGTTGGATTCCTCAGCATGGCGAAGAGGTGAAACGGCTTTGTGAAGAAGAAGGTCAGACGTTGTTCTGGAGTAGTAATTTCAGTCTTGGAGTAACTATTTTTCGTGCCGTAAACCGTTATTTGGCTCGTATTATGAATCGTTTTGATGACTATACAGCTCAGATGGAGGAAGTACATCATGTTCACAAATTGGATCATCCCAGTGGTACTGCTATTACATTGGCCGAGGAATTGTTGTCCGAAGTACAGCGTCTTGATGGATGGCAGTGTGGACAATTGATTGCTCCAGATGGTTCCATTCAGGAATCGGCTCAGGTGCCATCTGACAAGCTTTCCATTCATAGCATCCGACGGGGGGAGGTACCAGGGATTCATAGCGTGACTTGGAATTGTGAGGCAGATTCCATAACGATTACCCATGATGCGCATAACAGACGCGGCTTTGCCCTTGGTGCCGTGTTGGCAGCCGAATATACAGCACAACATACAGGCCTTCTTACGATGAGTGATTTATTCAAATTCTAAGAATAGATGAAAAGAAAAAAGAAATATCAATCTTCCATGATGGATTGGCTTAAAGCAATCGTCCTAACCCTTCTGTATATCGTTTTCTTGTATTGGATCGATGCGTGGTGGGGCCTTGTAGTTGTTCCTTTTATTCTCGATGCATACATTACACGTTTCATACCATGGACGTGGTGGAAGGATGCAGAGAATCCCATTGTTCGTACTGTGATGAGTTGGGTTGATGCCATTGTATTCGCCTTGGTGGCTGTCTATTTCGTCAATATCTATTTCTTCCAGAATTATACGATTCCATCGAGTTCATTGGAGAAGAGCCTCTTGGTAGGTGACTATCTTTTCGTGAGCAAGATGTCGTATGGTCCACGAGTGCCTCAGACACCCTTGCACATGCCACTGTGTCAGCATACGTTGCCTTGGGGTGGAAAGAGCTACCTCGAATGTGTGAAGTGGGATTACAAGCGTGTTACACCATCTCCTGTGCAGTTGAATGACATTGTTGTGTTTAACTATCCAGCAGGTGACACAATTGTTACCGATTTGCGTTATCAAGCTGCCGATTTCTACATGATGTGCTATCTCTATGGAGCACAGTTGTATCAGCAGGAGAACGGAACCTCTCCCGAAATGGATTCACTCAGTACCCTCGAACGTTATCGGATTTACCAGCAATACTATCGTTTGGGACATGCTTATATCGAACATTCTCCTGCAGAATATGGAGTAATTGATCAGCGGCCTGTAGATCGTCGTGAGAATTATGTAAAGCGTTGTGTCGGGCTCCCTGGGCAGACTCTTCAGATACGTGATCGTGTGATATATCTCGATGGCAAACCTAATCCTGATGCAGAAAATGTCCAGTACAATTATTATGTGGATTTGACAGGTTCCAGTTTGCCTGATGATTACGTACATCAGTTAGGCATCAGTCAAGAGGATCTCATCGACTTCTATCAATCGGGTATCCTTCCTCTCACTTCCGCAGCCGTACAATCGATGTCCGAACGTAAGGACTTGGTAAACAGCATAACGTTGTGCGAGAATCATGATACGGAGAGCCTCTATCCTCTGAATGGGCATACAGGATGGACTTGTGATAACTACGGCCCTATTTGGATTCCCAGGAAAGGTGAAACACTTCAACTCACTCTCGACAACCTTCCTATTTACGAACGTCCTATTCGTGTATATGAGGGCAATGATCTGCAGGTTACCGACGATGGACAGATTCTTATCAACGGCCTACCTTCCACCGAATACACGTTTAGCATGGATTATTATTGGATGCAAGGCGACAATCGGCACAATAGTGCAGATAGCCGTTACTGGGGCTTTGTTCCTGAGGATCACATTGTAGGCAAACCCATCATGATATGGCTAAGTACCGACAAGGATTACTCATGGATCAGTGGTAAGCATATACGATGGAACCGCCTGTTCCGATTAGTTGACAATATAAAGTGACGAGGTTGTGAAGCGAGTCCTTTCACTCTTGGTCCTACTGATTTCTGCCGTCTTGTTGACAGCCATCCTTCGTCTTGGACTTTGTGAGGTGCTTACGCTTTCTAATAATGGTCATAGTCCCACTTTCCTTTGTGGCGATCGTATTCTTGTCAATCGTTGGTCGTATGGATTTCGTCTTCCATTTTCGCCAACCCGTATCTATGGCACCAAGATGCCTAATCGAGGAGATTGGATTGCCTTCAATGCCCCAGTCATTCACAAAGGTGACTCACCCGATTCTGGAAACCTAAGTGTAGGGCGCATCTTAGCATTGCCAGGTGATACAGTATGGATAGGTGCTCAGGGTAATGTCTGTGCCTCTTGCAATTATTCGTTGGGATGCGTATGGCCTTTTACCGTACCTGCTTCGGGTACCAACGCATATATTCATCCTTGGTCAGGCGTTATGTATGCCGATGTTATCAATCGCCATGAAATGGATTCAGCCTTTTTTGTAGGAGATAGTATGTTGGTTAATGGTATTGGCGTGAACAGATACGTTTTCCGTCGTGATTATTTCTGGGTATCTTCAGGTATGGATGACAATTATTCAGATAGTCGTACTTTGGGTCTTGTTCCTCGCGAATCTCTGATTGGACGATTGGAGTGTGTCCTATATTCTGTTGACGCTGACCAACCATGGTTTCAAAAGTTTAGACGTGATCGCGTGTTTTGTCCCGTCCGTTGATATCGCATGTCCATGATTTCGTATCTTCCTTCTTCCTATTTAGCACC
>DCHV01000088.1:12817-16724 GCA_002314945.1 Prevotellaceae bacterium UBA1743 | reverse complement strand
TACCAGAAACAGACATTTCGCAATCGTTGTTGTATCGACAGTCCCAATGGATTACTTACACTTTCCATTCCTGTGGTCAAACCAGATGGCAATACTCCCATGAAAGATGTTCGTATCAGCGATCATGGCAATTGGCGTCATCAGCATTGGAATGCATTAATCAGTAGTTACCGGCAATCACCTTTCTTCGAATACTATCAAGATGATTTCGCTCCGTTTTTTACAAATAAATGGGAGTTTTTGGCCGATTTCAACGAGGAATTGCATCAATTGGTATGTTCATTGATGGATTTTTCTCCTCTTGAAGTGACGCACCCACTCGTTGGTCAGCAATTTGTCGCACGTCCCTATTATCAGGTATTTTCTTCCCGGCACGGTTTTCTTCCCGATCTCAGCATTGTAGATCTTCTTTTCAATATGGGTCCTGAATCGATTCTGTATTTATGATACTTCACCCCTTTGCATCTGACATTAGCGCAATTCCCTCTCCCTCGCAGTTTACCTATCCTTTCTGTTACGAGCCACATTCTTTGTGTATCCTTGCGGCTGATGAATTGAAAGCTTATCTGCGTACTCGTCCAGAGTGGAGCGAGGAATTGTCCCGTGGTAAAATGTTCGGTGTGTTGGTTGTCCGTCGTGGTACTGAACGTTTCTTTCTTGCTGCGTTTTCGGGAACTCTGCAAGGAACCAATCGACATGAATGGTTTGTACCTCCTGTTTATGATTTAATGGAACCTGGTTGTCATTTCCAAATGGAGCAGAAATTCATCACCCAATTGAATCATCAAATAGAGTCATTGAAATGTTCCATTCATTCGCACCTTGAAGAGAATGTACAAGCAAACAAGGAGATACAAGTGGCAAAACAACGAATGAATGAAGCTAAAGTAACACGTGACAGACTTCGGAAATCCCTGCCACCATCTGAATTGTCAGTACGCGAGGCAGAATTCATTCGAGAGAGTCAGTTCCTCAAGGCTGAGTACAAACGTATCCAACGCAAGTGGAAAGATCGTTTATCCGAGATAGAGGATGCGGATGCTCCAATCATTCGTCAGATAGAGCAATTATCATCAGAACGTCAATCGCGTAGTCAGGCTTTGCAGCAATGGTTGTTTAGCCAATTCTCGTTTCTCAATGCTAGTGGACAAGAAAAGAACCTGTTGCAAATGTTCCATCCGTTCGCACCTCCCAGTGGAGCAGGTGAATGCTGTGCTCCGCGCCTTCTTCAGACAGCTTATGGGGAAGGACTCACTCCACTCTGTATGGCAGAATTTTGGATGGGAGAGTCTCCTCGTCATGAAATTCGCCACGAAGGACATTTCTATCCCGCATGTCGCAGTCGTTGTTTTCCTATCCTTACCCACATGTTACAAGGATTGAATGTCGAGCCAAATCCGATCATACGCAAGTGTATGGAACTTGCAAGTCAGATGCATGTGCTATGCGAGACGGAGGAATATGTAATCGTCAATAAACCGAGTGGTATGCTTTCCGTACCGGGAAATGATGAACTTCCTTCTGTCTTGTCCGAGGTGAAACGGCTTTATCCTAATGCAAAGGGACCTATGATCGTACATCGTCTTGATATGGATACAAGTGGTTTGATGTTGGTAGCGCTAACTGAGAGGATGTATCATAGTTTGCAGGAACTCTTTGCAAATCGCGAGGTGCACAAGATGTACCTTGCCCTTTTGGAGCATCCCATGACAGAGGGGGCTGAGGGAGAGATTTGCCTACATCTGCGACCCGATTTACAAGATCGCCCTCGTCAATTGGTCGATTTCAAACATGGCAGGGAGGCTGTGACTCGCTACAAGGTGCTCAAAAACGCAAATGGAAGGGCTTGTGTCGCGTTATATCCCCTCACTGGACGTACGCATCAGTTGCGTGTTCATTGCGCTCATATTCAAGGTTTGGGTAATCCCATTGTTGGGGATCGTCTTTATGGGATTTCAGGTCCCCGTCTTATGCTTCATGCCACCCGCCTCCAGTTTCTTGGTCAAGAAATAGAAAGCCCTCCTGATTGGGAGGGCCTATGATATTTTTTTGTCGGTTTAATCGATTGTTTTTGCCTTATTTCTTCTTTTTCCCAATTTTCTCAGGATCCTCGTCCTTTTTGGGACCATCTGGTTCTGCGTGCGCATCTGGATTCCTTGTGTCAAAGTACCAGATGCCCTCCTTGTCCAAGTAGTCGTAGGCCTGATTCATGCGTTTCTGGAACGAATCATAACTCTTCTGCTCAGCCCTTGTCCATCCAGCTTCTGCCATGGCAATGATACGTGGAAAAGTCATGAACTCCACGCGTTGTGCGTTTTGTGTCGTTTCGCCCCACATATTGCCTTGGATGCCCAGTACCGACTTCATATCCTCCTCCGACACACCCCATTTTTCGTACATAGACTCAGGGAAGGCGTACACATCTTCCGTGGGGCATCCCCCGTCCCAGCGTCTCCCATATTGGTGGCTGTCATGCTGTACAAAGTCGAGGTATAGTGGCTTGCGTGGGCACAACACCAGAGGAATGCCTTCTTTTAGCATTTTCTGCAACTTGTCCGTCTTATCGTGTCTCCACCAAGTGATAATGTTGTTCTCGGGATTCTTTCCCTCTTCGTAGGTGTCGTCCCATGTCATCGTCTTTTTCCCCATCTTTTCCACAACCCCCTCCATGCGTTCCAAGAAATATTCCTCCACCTCGCGTGCGTTTTTCAGGTTGTGAGCTGTCATTAGCCGTTTGATGTGTTCGTCCTTATCCCAGTTGCTGTTGCCGAAGTGTACCTCATCCCCTCCGATGTGCAGATAGGGGCTGGGGAATAGTTGAGTCACTTCCTTTAGGATATTCGTCAGGTAGGTATAGGTACCCTCATTGCCTGGATTGAAGCAGAAGTCGGGATGTTGTTCGTTTCCCAATGCCTGAAATTCAGGATAAGCTCTATTGCTCGCTCCTGCGTGACCCGGCATGTCGATTTCCGGAACTACTTGTATGCCCCTTTGTGCAGCATAGTTCACGATGTCTCTGATTTGCTCCTGTGTGTAGAAGGCGGCTGGTGCGTTGCTGTTTGTGTGGTTTCCTATAGCTCCTATCTCTGTCAGTTTGGGGTACGCTTTTATCTCAATGCGCCATCCGGGTTGATCTGTCAAGTGCCAGTGAAAACGGTTCACCTTGTAGGTACCTAAGATATCCAATATTTGTTTTACCTTCTTCTCGCCCACGAAATGGCGTGATTCGTCCAAAAGGTATCCTCTCCACTCAAATCGGGGTTCATCCTCTATTATCCCACATTTCAGCGAGTCGCTCTTTATTTCTTGCAAGAGGCTCTGTACGCCATATACCAAACCGCTGTGCGTCGAAGCCTCTATGCGTACGTTGTTTTTCTTCACCTCCATGCGGTAGGCCTCCTTGCCTGCCACCTTGTCTGTCAGAAGCAGTTCGATGCAGCCTTTTCCTCTTTTTTCTGTGGTCAGGTCAAGCGTTAGTTCCATCTCCTTCATCTTTTCCTGAAGTAGCAGAGCTGCCTCTTTGCCCTCGGTGGTTTCTCCTGTATGAATACTTTTTAGTTTTTTTATGTTACACAATTTCTGGCTCACTTCCACCTTCTGAGGGTAGGGTATGATGCTCACTTCCTGTGCTGTCATATACAGAGTGTGACAGGTGAGTAGAAAGCAGCATGTTGCAATGATTTTTCTCATGAATGTATGTTTTGAATAAGATTTCTGCACAAAGTTAGTGTTTTTTCTTCAAATGGCAATACTATAGTCTCAATTGTCCTTGTCTTGACGTTATGAAATGTGGGTAAAAGAGAGTTTTTTGTATGCCGAAAGTTAAAAAACGAATAAAATATTTGGTGCAATCACAGAAAAGCCCTACCTTTGCCACCGCAAAAGCCCAGATGGCGGAATCGGTAGA
>DCHV01000088.1:0-12801 GCA_002314945.1 Prevotellaceae bacterium UBA1743 | reverse complement strand
GGTAGACGCGCTGGTCTCAAACACCAGTGGGGCAACCCGTGCCGGTTCGACCCCGGCTCTGGGTACTGAAAATGAGGAGAAAATGATTTCTCCTCATTTTTTTTGTACTCCCTCTTCTTTACTTGTATTGGGTGTCGGTAGTCACTCTCATCTGATAGAGCCCTCCTGCCGTGCATCCTTGTGGAGCTCTCAGGGTCACTATGATGGAGTCTTTTCCCTTTGTCCACTCCAGAGGTATTGTGTACATACAGTCGATGTAGGAGTACAGGGTATGATGGTACAGATCTATCTCGGCCAGATGCTTTCCATCGATTAGTATTTCCGTCCGATGTCCGTCTTTCTCGTCACCCCAAAAAGTGCAGATGAGAGTGGTGGGGCGTGTGCATTTTCCATCTATCGCCATCCGATAACTGAATTCTCCGCCTTCTTCGGCCCATCTCATCAGTTTGTCATGTGCCCAGAAATATTCGTGTACGGCTAAATGATGTTTCTCTCCTGTCAGATTGTGATCCTCCTCACTTGTGCCGTATCCCACGATTACGCGATCCGTCAGAGCACGACAACATTCCTCGTATTCGTTGGGTTGGTATAGTTTCCAGTAGCTTGTATAGCGTAGGTGGTGAGCGTCATAATAAGGCATCAGCTGACCCATCTTTCCATTTTGGAAGGGGAAATGGATACAATCCTCCTTTACTCTGAAGCGCAATTTCTCCGTACTCTTATCTGCTTCGATCCATTCTTCCAGATTATTCAGTGCGCCTGCCAATATAGGTAAATTTTCCATGGGTGGTGTACCGCGTGAATCCCCTTGTCCGTTCACCAAACCTTCAGTACCCAGGTCACCTGCCAGTAGCAGAGGACCATAGCAGAGAGAACCATAGTGCGAATCATCGTTACTCCATCGGATGTGCAGTTTTCTCGGCAGGATGAGAGTGAGGGTTTGCCCCTCGTGTACCTTGGGCGTTATGAGCCAGTCCCCTTCTTTCTTTGCCCCTTTCATACGAGCATCTTTTGCCCAGTGTGGACGTCTTATCCTGATGCGTCCGTCGAAGGTTCCTTTCTTTCGTATGTGTAGGCGAACCGTGTCGCTCAGAGGGAGATTCGTCTCCACCTCCATCTGTAAGCCCTTCTCGTCCCAGTTTAGTGTGGCCGGGATGAAGAGCGACAAAGCTACATCCTTTCCGTTGTGGAAAAAGATGTCTCGTCCATATAAGGCATGGTTCTCGAGTCCTGTGCCCACACAACACCAGAAACTGTCATGAGGCGTGCTGTATTCCCTCGTCGCTCCAGGTAGCAAGGCTGTATAGTAGGTTACAGCACCCAGGTGACAGGGATCCAGCGAAGCAAGGATATGGTTGTACAGAGCCCATTCGCAGTAATCCATGTAGCATGCTTTGCCAGATAGCATGAATAGGTGGTGAGTGAGTTTCAGCATGTTGTACGTATTGCATGTCTCGGCAGGTGTGGAATCCAGGCGCTTACTCTCTTGATCGGGTAGGCCGAAACGTTCAAAACATCCGTTACCGCCGTTGGCCATCGTATGGTGTTTTGTTACGATGTCCCAGAAATTCTGTGCCGCTCTGCAGAAAACGTCCCTTCCCGTCAGTTCATACTCTCTTGCCGCCCCTACGAACTTGGGTATCTGGTCGTTGGCATGTCTTGCATATAGCACATCCTCTCCCTCTGCGGTGGGGTATATCACATTCTTGTGTGTAAAGCGGAGTGCAGCCTCCATATAGGCCTGTTTTCCTGTGAGGGCATAGAAATCGGCCATTGTTTCGCAGATACCCCCCTGTTCCACCGAAAGCATCGCCTGTTCCACGTCGTGGTTGCTGTCATTCATATAGTAAGATATGGTGTCCAGCAGCGGAGTCGCTATCTCCAGCGCCAAGTCTTGTTTGGCGTAGAGGATGGCGTCACGCAATCCGGCCAATATCTTGTGTACTCCGTACCATGCATTTCCCGCCCCATTGAAATCCCATGGTTGGCAGGCTTCGTCCGAGTTCTTGCGACCCAGTAGCATCACTCCGCGATTCATTTCTTTTAGGGCATCTGTCAGCCAGGGACATAGATTTTCCTGTCCGCTCTCCTTCTGTGCTCTTCTCATCTCGCCCAGCATATAGCAGAGGCGGTCGAGATATACTTTGTCGCCTGTGGCCGCATAGTATAGGGAGAGACTGGATAGATAGTGGCCGTATGTCACGCCAGGCTCCCATCCACCGTAATGTTCACCGCGAGGAGTCAACCCTACGCTCTTGAAGACAGGATAGAGCAGGCGGTCTGCATCGAGGGATAGTACATATTCGCTATGGTGTACCATGGCTTGATGGAAGAGCGAACCGGGTGTCAGCCTCACCTGATTAAGACGGAATGCCTGCCATTCCTGATTGGTTTTCAGTCGCTGAGCAAAAGGTTCCCATTCGTCTGCACAGACATGCAGGCTGCCCATTGTGAGCAGTAGCGATACCAGTACCGTGGAATATAGTTTCTTCATAGTCTGTCTGTTTTATGTGAATATATAGGGGAGTTTCTGTCTATTTTTGGAACGACAGGTAATCCAGTTCCATAAAATCAGATTCTCCCGCTTCTGGACAGCAAAACTCCAGCCATACGGCATGTACCCCCTGTGTCGTCTTGATAGAAGCACTTGCCTCTGTCCATTTATCTTCCTTGGGGATGTCGATGGTGCCTACCACGGGGCCATGCTGACTGTCGATGTGCACCTTCACGTAGCCCTTCATAGTTGACTTGAAGCAAAGTGTCACTTTGTTGGCACCCTGCCCGAATTCCAAGTATTTCCAAGCAGCTGTGTCGCTATGTCGTATGCAAGCCAATTCCTCCCTATCCTTGCGCCCCTCCATACCTTGAATACGGCAGTTGCCACTTCTCCAGCAGCAACGAGCTGCATCTATTTTCTCCATGGCATCCAGCGGAGCTCCAGCTCCCTGTGTCGTCATTTCCACCTCATCGATGGTGCCGTCCTCGTTGAAGAAGATGCGTTCGATGCACGCTTTTCTCATGCTTACTGAGTTGTGTGTCGAACGATGGTATAGCACATACCACTTATCTCCATGTTGCACGATCGAGCCGTGGTTGTTCCATACGGCAGGGTCACAGCCGTTGTTGTCGATGATTACCCCCTTGTATTCGTAGGGACCGAATGGACTTGTGGCCATGGCATATCCTAAGCAGGTAGGGCGTTTATCGCGACTAATATCAGCAAATACATAGTAGTAGTATTTCCCGCGCTTGGTTACCCAGCTTCCCTCGTGAAACCAGTGATTCTCTTCTGTCACCACCCCCTTGTGTACGGTGGCAGGGTCGATATTCTTCAGGTCGGGTGTCATCTTTGCTCCCAGCGAGGAGAATTGTCCCCAGAAATAGTACGCCTGCCCATCATCATCCATCAGGATGCAAGGGTCTATCTGATGGTCACAGGCAATCAGTGTGGCATCGTCAAAGGGGCCTGTAGGTGATTTCCCCGTCACCACATACTCCTTGCCATCTGGTGTGTCGTAATACAAGTAGCACGTCTTTCCTTTCTGGAAAGCATCCGGAGCATACATTGTCTCCTCCCATTCGAACGCGTTGCGGTGCAGAGTCCATTGACAGGCATCCTTGCTCGAAAGGACATGGTAGCGATTCGAGCAATATGCATCTGGAACAGTGTCCAGCGAACCATACACATACAATTTTCCATCGTTCATCACGCGACCCGAGGGGTCGGCAATATACACGCCCATTGGCGAGATAGGGTTTTGGGCAATCGAGGCGGTGGTGTACATCGCCATGAGCATTCCCATGCAAGAGAATTTCAGATTGATTTTCATATCAGAGAGTAGATTTCTTGTTTAAAGTTTTGCAAAGATAGTTATTATGTAACAATAAAAAAACAACTTGGCACGATATGAGATAAGTTTTTTATTTGTGATTTATGACAATGATGAGAAAATAGAATCAGAATAAAGAAAGTTTACTTTATTGTAGATAAATACACCTAAATATTATGGTGCCTGGACACAGCATTTTGAATAATCAGGGAGATGGAAAATGATTCGACTGAAAACAGTGGAATTACCATTGATTTCGACACGACCGTAACGGAAAGAGAAATACCCCTTGAAAATCAGTAGATTTTTTTCTCGGGGCGTGACAAGTGTGACACGTGACAAGCGTGACAGAGGGTTTTTGCAAAAATGAAATCCACGGACATGGATCCTCCGTGTTTGGGGGGGACTATAGAGGGGGTTTTTATTTAAGAAAAAATATACAAATAAATCTTCTTATATATAACATATATATATAAGGTATTTATGCTGGGGTCGTGGCCGTGGACATGGATTGTAAAAGTGTAAACATGGTCTGTCACGCTTGTCACGCGTCACGCTTGTCACGCAAAATTGTCTCGGAAACCAGGAAATTTGTCCTTGAAAAAAAAATATTTGTGCCTCGAAAAAAAAATATTTTCTCCTCGGAAAATTTATTTTTTGACCCTGGAGTGTTTTTGAGATTCTAATGGTTTGATGTTTCTGAATGTTCTTTTTATTAATTCTTTCAAAAAAATGTAGCAAAAAGTTTGATTATGTCGATACATAAACGTAGCTTTGGGCCAGTTATTACAGATTTTTGAAGAAAATAGAATACGAATATGGGACGAAAAACATGTAGGAGGGCAGCCTGGTTACTATGTGCTTGCCTGACTTTCCACTCGGCCGGAGCGCAAAACACGGTGACGGAAAAGACAGATGCTGAGACTATCCATTACAACCCGATGCTGTTTGGACAGTTTATCGAGCATTTCGACAATCAGGTGTACGGAGGAATATTCGATCCTGGAAACCCACTGAGTGACGAAGAGGGATTCCGAAAGGATGTGATACAGGCGCTACGGGATATCCATACTTCAATCGTACGATGGCCGGGGGGCTGCTTCGTGAGTTCGTACCATTGGAAATACGGAGTGGGGAAGAACCGCGAACCGATGTATGACAAGGCTTGGCAAGTGGAGGATCCCAATACCTTTGGTACGGATGAATACGTGAGCTGGTGCCGCAAAGTGGGATGCGAACCCTACATCTGCACCAATGCGGGGACAGGAACTCCCGAGGAGATGAGCGACTGGGTGGAGTACTGCAACCTGACGATGGGGAAATGGGGACGCATGAGGATGGAGAATGGCCACCCAGAGCCCTACAACGTGAAGTACTGGAGTGTTGGCAACGAAAACTATGGTCCCTGGGAGATAGGAGCTCATACACCTGAAGAATGGGCTCCCCTGGTGAGCGAGAGTGCCAAGATGATGCTGGCGGTGACGAAGGATGCACAATTGCTCGCTGCTGCCACGACCGACCCGAATTGGACACATCCTCTACTGAAGGCTGCGGGTAGATACCTTAATTATATCAGCATTCATGGTTACTGGGATGCTCTGTGGCTGAACAACAATCCTTCTCCCTACGAGAAGTGTATGATGTGGACCACATTGCCGGAGAAACAAATACAGGACGCCATCAAACTACTGGAGGATACGGGATTCGGCGGTGGGAAGATAAAGATTGCCTTCGACGAATGGAATCTGAGGGGATGGCATCATCCCTGGCATGGCAATCTGAGGGAGGGATTCGACATCGAGGCGCGCAGGAAGAACGACCTGAATGAGACCTATACGATGGCCGATGCACTGTTCTCGGCTTGTTTCCTGAATGCTTGCCTACGCCATAGCGATATCGTAGATATTGCCTGCTTCGCCCCTATCGTGAACACTCGTGGCGCAGTCTTTGTACACAAGGATGGACTGGTGAAACGCTCGACGTACTATGTATTCCAGATGTACACCAATCTACTGGAGCCGTACTATGTACCTGCCGAATGCCAATACGAGGAGTACCGGCACGAGGATGGCAGCACACCGATGATGGATGTGGCTATTACCCGCAACGAGGAGGGTACCCACTATGCCTGTGCCGTGGTGAACAAGGATCCGGAGAAGGCTCATTCTATCGTACTGAACGTAGCGGGAAAGGTTCGTAGCGGCAAGGTGAAGGCTACTCTTCTATCTGGCAACTCTGCCGATGACTACAACGACATAGGACGCGAGAATGTGCTCCCACGCGAAACAGAACTGCGCATGAAGGACGGCATGGTGGAGATTCCTGCTCACACACTGGCCGTGCTGGATATCAACGTAAAGTAAACACCCAGTCTGCTGTATCGGGCTTGGCAGGGAGGGAGAGTGTGCCATCCGACGCTACATAGACGGGAAGAGGTGGTTCCTCCTCCCCTGTACGAGGATTGAACAGGATGAGGCTCATCTTTGCATTGGGGGTGAGCTCGCGCAGAGTACCTGTTCCAATTGTGTTCCCGTAGAAATAGAGGACGGTGCGTTCCGGAGTGGAGGCTCCTGCCCAAGCGGTACCTTCACAGGGCGTGAAACGCGAATCACCATCGAGCATGGGGGAGAGATTCCACCAATCGAAGGAAGTGAGGAAACGACGCAGGATAGTCATCTGTCCTGCGCTTTCGTATTCCAAAGCCCGAGGCCAGTGGAGTTGTTTGTCGGAGGGACGGATGGAGTCTATTCCATCGAAACTGGTGCTGTGGATATCGTAGGTGCTCTGATAGAGCCAGATGTCGCAGGCTCCGTAGCCATAGCCGCAGAAACCAGACAAGAAGGAAATCCATCCTTGGGCACGGGCTCCGAAATCCTTTGTCCAAAGTCCGCAATAGCGTCCCTCGTAATTGACAGCGGGATAGGGCGATGTCCAAAAGTCAGAGGGGATATCGGCTCCTGACGTGGAGGTCAATGAGGGACTCCATTGAACAGCCCACCAATTGTGTCCAGTACGCTGTGCTACCTCCTCGGAGGCAAAGGCGGAGATGCCTCCACCACTCCTGTTTTCAACTCCCGTCCCACGTCCTGTGATCGTGGTGTAGCAGGTAGCTTCCTGATGCCCCGATAAAGGGTGGGAATAGGCATCGTAGCGATGAATGTATTCGGCTACCTTGACCCAAGGATTGTTGGTGTAGTCGTAGAAGGTGCCACCACGCTCGTAGTAGAAATCATTGTCGATCTCCTGTGCCAACGTCCAGAGGACAGGATAGGCTCCGAAACGTGCTACCCAGTATCGGGAGAGAAGTTCCAGTTGGCTGTCAGTATGAGTGGGTTTCATGTGTGCCGAGAAGAAAAATTCGGCATTGGCATGCAAAAGTCCTGCATCGGCTATGTACTGGTAGTAGCGGTCGGCCTGTCTGAATCCCTCGATGTCGGAGGAATCCACGGTGCCGTCCTCCAGATGAAAAGGAGATTGGATAGGCTCACTCTGATACACGGTGAACCCCTGTTCCACACGTCGGTCGATGATGCGCTGGAAATGGGGGAGTGTGTCGCCTTCCTCGGCATGAGGGCCAGGGGCATTGAACTCCTCGGCATACATATTCCAATGCGTGTCACCGAGGTAGAAGAACGGAGTACCATCGGCATGGAACAGGTACTTGGTACCTGCCTCGGCACGCACGAATCCATGCTTATAGAGGTCGAGGGAACCCTTATACTTACCACAACGGAAACTGCCTGTAAGTCCGTGTAAAGAGGCATCCTGGGGACAAGAAGAACACCATTCCCATCGTCCCGTGGCTACGGGAGCAAAGCGGACACGGAAGGTGCTGTCGCCATCCCAGAAGGCTGGCACGACGAGGCTATCTCCTGTACTGTGGGAGATGAAAGTGAGATCCATCCTCACTTCATCGGCCCCTGTGGCATTGTAATCGGTATGTGAATGAAATGGAATCTCCATCACTCTCCATTGTTCCACCTGAGATGAACAGGAGGCTAACGCGAGGAGGCAGGCAAAGTGGAAAATAGTATTACGCATCTTATCTCAATCTAAATTGTTTTGTCTCTGGATCAATGGAAAGGTCATACTTTACGAGATTTCCCACCTTATGTCCATGTCGATAACTCTGCACGATGAGGCGCGAGGCATTGCGCGGAATAGCGAGCGGCTGGGAATAGTGGGGCGAATGGAGATCGGGGAAGGTTCCGTCGAAGGTGTAGTACATCTCCACGTCCTCGATTTCGTTGGACAACTCCAGTAATGGTTCGGGTGTGTCGCTCTTGATGACTTGAAGAATGGGTGTATATACACTGTTGGCAGCATAGTTGATATCGGCCTTGTCTGCCCGTGTGAAGTGGTGCTCCATGCGACGTACGAAATCCATCCATTCCTTGTGCTCGGGATGGGTCCACATCGTCTCGGCCAATGCCCATCCACGAGGCCATGTCATGTACTCGGCATGACGGAAATTGGGTACCGACTCGGCCCATAGATTGCCCTGACTACCCAGGACGAGCGCGGGTTCCACATCGTCTGGCACGGGATTCCAGTTGTAACAGCTGGATGCACGCAATATGGAGTAGGTGCATGGCTCGGCAGAGGGTTCTCCCTGATAGAGGTCGAGGTAGCAATGGTCGGTGGGGGTCATGATGACGTGATGGCCTGCCTTGGCGGCTGTGATGCCTCCGTCCATGCCACGCCACGACATCACGGTAGCATCATCTGCCAATCCTCCTTCGAGAATCTCATCCCAGCCTACCATCTTCTTGCCATGTTTGTGCAGTATCTTCTCTACCCGACGTATCAGGTAACTCTGCAATTCGTGGGTGCCAGCCAAGTGCTCGCTCTCCATCTTGCTCTTGCACTTGGGGCACTTCTCCCAGAATCCCTTAAAGCACTCATCCCCTCCTATGTGAATATATTGGAAGGGGAAGAGTTCGGCTACCTCGCCGAAAATCTTCTCCAAGAATTCGTAGGTGGCATCAGCTCCTGCACAGAGAGAGTTCTCGTCGATGCCGTAGAACTTGTTGCCCAATGTGACTTTCTGCGGAGCATTCATACAGGCCAGTTCGGGGTAGCACACAAGGGTAGCCTGGCTGTGTCCTGGCACATCTATCTCGGGCATGATGGAGATGTTGCGTTGTGCAGCATAGGCAATCACTTGGCGAATCTCTTCCTTGGTGTAATATCCTCCGTAGCTGGCTTCCTCACCGTCTTGCTGAGGTTCGTAGCTCCACCAGTCGCCTACGCGGAAGGCGCGCTTGGAACCTATCTCGTGCAGACGTGGATATGTATCGCTCTGGATGCGCCATCCCTGGTCGTCGGTGAGGTGCCAGTGGAAAATGTTGAACTTGTAGGCGGCTATCTCGTCGATATAGCGCATCACTTCCTCCTTGGTGAACCAATGGCGTGACACATCGAGCATGGCGCCACGCCATCCGAAGCGGGGAGCATCTTGGATGCGGACAAAAGGAATCATCCATTGCATGTCAGTGTCAGGCGAAAGAGTCTTTATCTCGGGAGGAAGGAGCTGAAGAATAGTCTGCAGAGCATAGAACTGTCCTCCATAGGAAGAGGCGCGGACGGTAATGCCATGCTTGTCCACCTGTAGCGTGTAAGCATCTTTGCCGAGCGAGGCGTCGGAGAGGAATCTCAGATTGGCTTGCCCCTGCTTGGTGTAGCGGAGAGGTAATCCTGTAGGTGTAGCCAACTGTAGCTGGAGCATGGCGGAGAGATCCTCCTTGCTTTCCTCGTCCTGGATATAGACGGAGAGTTTCTTCAAGCGGTAGGTACCCTCGGATTCTTCTATTTGATTGGGGCAGGGAATGATGTCATGGGCAACGCCTGAAACAGGTGCTGCCGCCCACAATGTGAGCAGCAGCACGAGTGAGGACAGAGTATGTGTCTTCATCTTTTTTCTATAGTTTTTCTTTGTTTTCCGGATTATTTGAGCACTGCAGCGAAACCGCCATTGACAACCATCTTCACGTGTATCTTGTCTGTACTCTTCACGTCCTTCTCTGTACGCTTGTAGTCCATGGCGATGAGATCGGCATTGATGCCATCCTCGAAAGAGGTCATACGATAGGTCTTGCCTTCCTTCAGGAAATCGAGTGAAATATCGAATTCGCGTTCTTTGGAATTCGTCATGCCGCCGATGAACCATTTCTCGCCACTACGCTTGGCCGTGATGATGTATTGTCCCATCTCGCCAACGAGAACCTTGGTTTCGTCCCAACTGACAGGAGCCTCGGTCATGAACTGAGCACAATCGGGCCACATACGATAGCGACAGGGGTTGTCGGCCAACATCTGCAGGTGTGACTCGAAGAGAACGAAATTGGCTAACTGATATGCCTTGGTGCCTACAGCTGAGCAGATGGGACGATTGCCATGATGTTGCTTTGGCTGGTAGCAGAGCATAGCACCTGGAGTGTAGTCCATGGGTCCTACTGCATTGCGGATAAAGGGGAGGTAGAGTGTGTTGTCGGGACGGCAACTGCCATTGTATTCCAGACCTCGTACACCCTCGAAACTGAGTACGTTGGGGTATTTGTAAGAGAGGCCACTCGGATGGTATGCTCCGTGGAAATCTACCATCAGATGATGTTCGGCTGCCGTTTTAGCTACACGCTCGTAGTAGTTGACCATCCACTGATCCTGACGATCCATGAAATCAATCTTCAAGCCCTTGATGCCCCATTTCTCGAACACCTCGAAGAGATCCATGTGATGTTCTACCGTGAGCCAGGGAATCCACAGGATGATGCCTACGCCCTTGTCGCGTCCGTACTGGATGAGCTGATCGAGATGTACCTTAGGATTGGTCTTGAAGGGGTCACGGGTGTCCAAAGCCCATCCCTCGTCCATCAGCATATACTTGATACCATTCTCGGAGGCATAATCCACGAAATACTTGTACGTCTCCAAGTTGATGCCGCTGCGGAAATCCACATCCTGTCCGTATGGAATACCATTGAGCCAATCCCAGCAAGTGAGTCCAGGTTGGATCCAACTGGGGTCTTCCACAGCAGATTCCGGGGCCAGTCGCATAGGCATGGTGCTTTCGGCCAACTTGCGGTCGTCCTGTGTGATGAGCATGTAGCGCCAGGGGAAAGAACGCGTACCAGAGGTGAGAGCGATGTATTCGGCTTCCTCCAGAATCTTCTGGCTACGATCACCGTCATCCTCCCATTTCAGGGGATTCTTGGGATGGATGGCATTCAGACTGTTGTCGGCATTGCCCTTGAGAAACATACCAGGATAATCGAAGAGGTCGAACTCGCTGAAGAGAATCTTCTGATTGCCAGAAGTGATGACAATGGGAAGTTCACTCATCTTGTCGTCGGCTTTCCATGCTGAACTCTGCACATGAGAGTAATTCTCCTCGCAACTTGTCTTGAAGCCATTAGGTTGCTGTAGAACCAAATCACAATCGGATGTCAATTGCATGGTGGCATCCTCGGAGAGAATTTTGATATCGTCCTTCAGTGTGGTGAGGAAACGATAGGCAACGGCATCGTCATATACACGCCACTGTACCTGATAGTTGCCAGCCAATGTCAACGTGAGCAGGTTGTAGTTGTTTTCTACGGTACTGAACTTGAGGGGGAAGAGTGGCTTCACCGTATTTGTTACGCTTTCGATTTTCTTGCTCTTCAACTTCGGTTTCTCGCCCAATGTTCTGTCACTTAGGTTCATTGCCAGATGACTTTTCTTCAGCAGGGTGTCGCCGTGGCTGATCACATCGTAGTAAATCTTGTCGCATAACGTCACATTCACCTGTATTTCTCCATTGGGGGAGGATACATTCACTTTCTTTTGCGATAGCATAGGTAGGCTTGTAAACAAAGCCAGCAAAAGGATGGATTTTTTCTTCATTTTTATGTAATTTTTATATTATATTGACGTATTCCGATGCAAATATACCTTATTTTTCTTTTATAGTGTGTCTTTTCGGTGAAAAAAGAAAATAGACGGCATTAACGAGGATGGGAATAGGTCTCTTTTACGCGTTTCAATTTTTTCTCTATTTGTTCCAGCAACTTTCCATTCTCTTCTCCTTTGAATTTGTTCAGGTAGATCTCGGTTGTCTTGATATTGGAATGACCCATCAAACCCATTAATTGATAGGGGTTCAGTCCCATGCGAAGGGCGTTGTTGGCAAATGAATGACGTGCGGAATAGGTGGTGATATTATTGATTTTAAGTAATTGGCCTATTCTCTTCAAACGATTGTTGGTTACTCTGAGCGAATTCATGTAGGCTTTGTATCCCTCTTCACTCTTGATGTTCAAGTCTGATTTCAGAATGGGATACAGGTAGGAGGAATTGTCGAACAGATGGAGCCTCCGACCTATCTCCTTTTGCATTCGGGTAGGCTTGAGTTGAACCTCCACATTCGTCTTATGCCTACGATATATCAGCAGACCATTGTTGAAATTTGATTTGTTGAGTGTCGCCAAATCAACGAAAGGCATTCCTCCAAATCCGTACATCAATGCGAAACACAATCTGGCATGTTCCAATCCTTCTAACTCCTCCTTACGTGCACCATGTTTCTCCAGATCTTCGCACAGAATCTTTTCTATCTGCCAGTCGTATAAATAAGAAGGATGGGGATCGAAATGGGATAAGTAGCATCCGTGGAAAGCCTTTTCCTCCGACTCGACCAATCCTCTCTTGACACCATAGTTGCGGATAGCCCGCAGATTGCGTAGATAGGTGGATTGCGTATTGAGCGATTTTCCTTCTTTCTTTAGGTGTTTTTGGAAGGCAAGCACGTTCTTTGCTTCCAAATCCTTGAGAAGGGGCTCTCTCATCGAAAACGAATGCCAAAAGAGACAGAATGATTTTACGGAACATTGATAGAGGAGTGCGCAACTCATCCTACCAGCTTCTTCCCTTTCCGCTACGAGAAGATTGGTGAATTCTTGTAATGTGATGTGTATATTCTAACTTAAAAATG
>DCHV01000003.1:14523-58651 GCA_002314945.1 Prevotellaceae bacterium UBA1743 | reverse complement strand
AATAGAGTATCAAACTTGGGTTAATGATTGTTTATATACATTCCCACATACCATTGCCTGCCATCCTGCACATGGATACACATCGCCATTTTCCGTAATGCAACAGTCATTGATACCTGCTCCACATAATGGTTGACGGGCAAATCTTTCAGGATCAAAAGCAATCTCTTCCGAAACTGAGCGTTGTTTCAAGGTATTCTCTTTGTAGTCCTTATCCCATTCAATTATTTCACGTAATAGAACCTCTGTTTCCTCTAACGAGATACGGTTGGCAAGATTTTGAGTGTCACAATCTGACTGAGCCATCATGATGTAATCCGTTTGAGCTTTACATCTAAGTGATTGGGCATATTTTAACACCTCTGCATAGCCCTTGCTATTTGCTTTCATAATAGGACAGGAAATCTGCACAGGAATATCTGCAGCCACCAACTTCTCGATGGCCGCTTTTGTCTTGGCATGGGAACCTGGCACAGTAGTGATGGTATCATGTATGCTTGGATCCATACTATAGAGAGAGGTCTGGATTAAAGATACGTTGGCTGCTTTAATAAAAGGAATTTGAATATCTTTAAGCGCTATCAGATTACTGAGAATAGATATTTGCATATCCTTTTCTCGGCAATACTGCATGATTCTGATGATGTCCTTATGAAGAAACACCTCACCTCCTGATAGTGTGACATGCAAACCTCCCATTTCTGCAAACTCATCAATCAGCGAGAATACTTTCTCAAGCGGCATGTCCTTTCCTGTATTCTTCTTTCCGTTGGGGATATAACAATGGATGCAACGTTCATTGCAGCGACTTGTCAACTCAAACTGCAAACCATTCATTCGAGGCTTGCGTTGTGTGGCCTCCAACATATAGTCCTGTGTATTCTCTTTGACAGTTGCCTTTGTATCTTGTGTAAAATCGTCCACCAATGTTTTGGGGTTCTCCATACTATAAGAAAAATCCAAATCCTTTGCATCCAGTTCCTCTGGAGTATTACCTGTTACGACAAAGAGATGACTTTCCAAATCATTGATAAAATCCAAGAACTCTGATTTAAGTTCTTCTACAGATACGCTATCACCATATAAAGCTTTTAAGTGACTGAAAACACTTTCAATATCTTGTGGCTCACGAGTTATTTCACGTAAGAAATCTGCACCTGTTTCATTGTAAGTCCTATCGTGACGAGTCATCTGATTTGTGATGTATCCATCATTATCAATGAATCGAATGAAAGTATTCTTGCATTGGCGTACCAGCATTTTACCTTACACTCATCTGTGTCGTGCGCAACCTCTTGTGCGAGCACGATTCCTGATGCTGGCAATGTTATACAAAAAAAGGTGTGGAACCTTATTGTTTCCTCACCTTCTGACGGGCTCCTGGTAATGCCTTTTCTATGGGTAAGGAAACAATAGTCCCACGCCGTTAGCATATACCATCCCATTAAGGATTTTATATACAACAATTGTGGGTACTATTGCCTATCATCTCCATAGAATGAATCTTACCAGGATTCGTCAGAATAGATGATATTCAATAACACCTTGCCGACATTTTTAATGTACGACGATGCAAATATACCACTTTATTTTTGATTGCCCAAAAATATGACGAATATTTGCAAAAAAATACAAGGTCTATGATTTTGACTGTTGGAAACAGCAAATCACTGCAATAGAATGTCTCACCGGAAAAAGCGCGTGGAAATGGTTGACCGTGGTTGACCAAAATGGTTGACCGAATATCAAAAAATGGCATAAAAAATCCGCTACACAAGATTTTTGGAAATCCCAGGTAGCGGACGTATTATTGTGACTCTAAGAGACTTTTGCTTTCTTACGACATTTTTTCAAACAGTCAGTAAGTTGGTTTTGTTTACTCCCACTCTATTGTTGCTGGTGGCTTGGAAGAGATGTCGTAGCATACGCGATTGACTCCCTTCACCTTGTTGATAATATCGTTGCTCACCTTGGCAAGGAACTCGTATGGAAGATGCGCCCAATCTGCGGTCATGGCATCGGTACTGGTGACGGCACGCAAAGCAACGGGATTCTCGTAGGTTCGTTCATCACCCATCACTCCCACACTCTTGACATCGGAAAGCAGAATGGCACCTGCCTGCCATACCTGATCGTATAGTTTCCAGTCGCGAAGGCCCTGGATGAAGATATCGTCGGCATCCTGCAGAACACGTACTTTCTCGGGCGTAATGGCACCTAAGATTCGTACGGCCAAACCAGGTCCGGGAAAAGGATGGCGGGTAATGAGATGCTCGGGCATACCCAACTGACGACCTACACGACGCACCTCGTCCTTGAACAGCCACTTCAGAGGTTCGCACAGGCTCAGATGCATTTCCTCGGGAAGTCCACCCACATTGTGATGACTCTTGATCACCTTACCTGTGATATTGAGCGACTCGATACGGTCGGGATAGATGGTACCCTGTGCCAACCATTTTGCATCGGTTATCTTCTTGGCTTCGGCATCGAACACCTCCACAAAGTCGCGACCGATTATCTTGCGTTTCTTTTCGGGTTCGGTAACGCCCTCCAAATCTCCAAAGAACTTCTGGCTGGCATCGACCCCTATTACATTCAATCCGAGACATTCGTAATCATGCATCACGTTGCGGAACTCGTTCTTGCGAAGCATACCATGATCCACGAAGATACACGTCAGGCGATCGCCAATGGCACGATTGAGCAAAACGGCTGCCACACTACTATCCACGCCTCCGCTCAAGCCCAGGATAACCCGATCCTGTCCCAGCTGTCGCTTAAGTTCAGCTACCGTGGTTTCCACAAAGTTGGCAGGACTCCAATCCTGACGACCACCACAGATATCCACCACAAAATTGCGAAGGAGCTGTGTACCCTGAATAGAGTGGAACACCTCGGGATGGAACTGCACGCCCCAGATGGGTTCGTTATCCGCAGTATAAGCCGCATAACGGACATGATCCGTACTGGCAATGGCATGGAAGCCTTCGGGAATGGCTGTGATGGTGTCTCCATGACTCATCCACACCTGACTGTTTGCTTCGAAGCCTTTGAACAAGGGATCCTGGAAATCAATCGTGGTAAGATTGGCACGACCATACTCACGACTACCTGCAGGCTCTACTTTTCCGCCTAAGACATGACTCATGAACTGAGCGCCATAGCAGATGCCGAGAATGGGCATACGACCACGGAAATCATCCAGATTGACGCGAAATGCCTGAGGATCATACACACTATAAGGACTTCCTGCCAGAATCACGCCAATGACATCTGGGTCATCCTTGGGAAACTTGTTGTAAGGAAGAATCTCGCAGAAAGTATCCAATTCACGCAAGCGACGTGCTATAAGCTGAGTCGTCTGTGAACCGAAATCAAGAATAATGATTTTCTGTTGCTGCATACTTTATTGATTCGAATTTGACAAATGTTTATTTTCGCAGGCAAAGATACGACTATTTTTTGAATGACGGGAAATTTTATTCTTCATTATTTTGCGGTACACAGGGAATGGTGTACCTTTGTGGTGAATTAGGCAATCCATATAACGAGAAGAATCATGCAGAGCGACAGTATCGTCATTATTCCTACCTACAACGAGAAGGAAAACATCGAAGCCATCATCCATGCCGTGACTGGAATGGAAAAGGCTTTTGATGTCTTGGTTATCGACGACGGAAGTCCTGACGGGACAGCAGCCATCGTAAAAAGACTGATGCAGGAAGAACTCCAAGACAGACTTTTCCTGATTGAGAGGGAAGGGAAACTGGGATTGGGCACTGCCTATATCCGAGGTTTTGAATGGGCTTTGCAACAAGGCTACGACTACGTCTTCGAAATGGATGCCGATTTCAGTCATGCGCCCTCGGACTTACCCATTTTGTACAACGCTTGTCACAAGGAGGGATATGACGTAGCTGTAGGAAGCCGCTATGTATCGGGTGTAAACGTAGTAAACTGGCCGATGGGGCGCGTACTGATGTCCTATTTTGCAAGCAAATATGTGCGTACAGTCTTGGGAATCGACCTACATGACACGACAGCCGGTTTTGTATGCTATCGCAGAGAGGTATTGGAAACCATCGACTTGAATGCCATTCGTTTCAAAGGATATGCGTTCCAGATAGAAATGAAGTATTCCGCTCTTCGTCTGGGATTCAAGGTGAAAGAGGTGCCTGTCATCTTCGTCAACCGCAAACTCGGTACGAGCAAGATGAGCGGGGGCATCTTCAGCGAAGCTCTCTTCGGTGTTCTCCAATTACGACTGAGCAAAATCAAAGCGAGAAAATGAGCATCCTCATCAAAGACGCCACACTCGTCAACGAAGGAAGACGCTTCCATGGCTCGTTGTTGATGGAGGAAGACCGGATAAGCCGTATCTACACAGAAAACGAAGCGTTACCACAAGCAGACACCACGATCGAAGCAGAAGGGGCTTTTCTTCTGCCTGGCATCATTGATGGACATGTACACATGCGTGAACCAGGCCTTACACAAAAGGCCGACATGGAGAGCGAGACAAGAGCAGCAGCAGCAGGAGGAGTGACCTCGGTGCTGGACATGCCTAACGTAAATCCTCTCACTACCACTTGCGCCCTGTTGGAAGAACGATATCGGATGGCGGCTGACAAATGCCATGTCAACTATGGTTTTTTCCTGGGTGCCACCAATCAGAATCTGGAAGAAATCAAGCAGGTAGATCCCACTCGGGTGCCTGGCGTAAAATTATTCATGGGTAGTAGTACGGGTAATATGCTGGTGGACAAGGAAGAACAACTGATCGGCATCTTCCAGTATTGTCCCACTCTGATAATGGCACATTGCGAAGACACCACACGCATCAACGCATGTATGAAAAAGGCGGAGATGGAATATGGCTTGGATCCCGATGTGACGCACCATGCGGAGATACGGGATGCAGAAGCATGTTACACGAGCACACATCTGGCGATAGAGATGGCCCGGAAAACAGGGGCTCATCTGCATGTCGCACATCTGACTACAGCACGTGAGCTAACGCTCTTTTCACCCAACGATGACCACATCACGGCCGAAGCCTGCATTGCTCACCTACTATACACAGACAAAGATTATGCACGCTTAGGAACACGTATCAAATGCAATCCATCCATCAAGACGGAAGAAGACAGGAAAGCACTGAGAGCCGCCCTCGTCGATGGACGCATACGCACCATAGGAACGGATCATGCCCCTCACCTGCTGAGCGACAAGGAGGGCGGCTGCAAGAAAGCAGCCAGCGGAATGCCTATGGTACAATTCAGCGTGCCTACAATGCTGGAACTGACAGATGAAGGAATTCTATCCATCGAACGTATGGTGGAACTGATGTGCCACAATCCCGCGCGTTTGTTTCGCATCAGACAGAGAGGTTTCCTGCGTGAAGGCTATCAAGCCGATCTCACTTTGGTAAGACGTTCATCACCATGGCAAGTAACTCCTCAAATCATCCAAAGCAAATGCGGATGGTCGCCACGAGAAGGAGATTATCTACAATGGCATGTTTGCAGTACTTGGGTGAACGGGCAATGCGTATGGGACGGCAAGCAGATTCATCGGGATATACACGGATTACCTCTACAATTCAGGTAATACGCAAGAAACGCCTGAGTTCCTTCTCGCCAAGTCCTCTCCGACGGGCATAATCCTGCAATTGATCCTCCCCTATTTCTCCCACCGCAAAATAGCGCGACTTGGGATGCGCCAGCATCAATCCACTCGTACTGGCATGAGGCCTCATCGCAGCATTCTCGGTCAGGCTGATGCCCAATGAGGGAAAATCAAGCAAATCCGACAAAAGGAAATTCAGGCTTTGATCGGGCAAAGAAGGATAACCTACAGCTGGACGGATCCCTTGATAACCACCCTTGAAAAGCGTTTCAACATCCAACGATTCGTCAGATGCATATCCCCACCAAAACTTACGCACTATAAGATGTCCATATTCGGCACTTGCCTCGGCCAAACGATCAGACACGGTTTGGGAAAGAAGATGCAAATAGTCATCGTGAGAATAGGATTGCTCCATCTCAGCATCCACTGTACTGGCAAACAGCCCAATTTTGTCGAGAACACCTGATTCTACAGGACGTATAAAATCAGCAAGACACAAACAACAGTCATCCTCCACAGCATGTTGCTGGCGCAACATAGGAAGCCTTGTCCCATCCGCCAACATAATATCATCCCCAGAGGAATTGCACGAAGCAAGCAATGCACGGAAATGTGTAGAATAACCATTTTCATCAAACTCACGAATGAGTCTAATAGCATCCTGCTGCAACTGTTGTGCCTCTGTGCACTTCATCTGGCGAACAGAAAAGCCCCATGCATGAAAGAAATAAGACCATTGGATATAATCCACCACTTCCGAAACACGGAAATGCCAAGTATGCGTCGAGGAAGAGAAATCTTTTTCACTCATCTCGATACTTCTCGGGCAAGGATTTCTGTATCTCAACCCTACTCAGTTCCATAAGGCGTTGTACATTATCAAGCCCCTTTCCCTGAGGAAGTATTGGTTTGTGGATTCGAAGAGATAAAGTATGCCGTTCCACAAAATAGAATCCACGTGAACGAGGAAGCGCTTCGAAACTTCCTTCGATTGTAACAGGTACGATTGGAAGTTGCAACTCATCCGCCAAAAGATATGCTCCACGCTGGAAATGTCCCATTTTTCCGGTATCTGTACGAGATCCCTCGGGAAATACCATCAAACTGACTCCATGACGCAACACGCCACGTGCTTGTTCGTATGTGTGACGTATCGCACCTGGCCCTCGCTTGTCCACGAAAATATGTCCAGCACTTTCACAAGCCTTTCCCACAAGAGGAATCGAACGCAAGGATTTCTTCATCATCCACTTGAAATTGCGTCCAATGTACCCATAAATAAGGAATATATCGAAGGAGCCCTGATGATTAGCCACAAACACGTACGAGTCGCGAGAATTCAGATTTTCCATACCATACACCTTCACGGGAAGGAACAGGCACCAACACATCAACCTGCTCCACACCATTGCAGGATAATGGCTCCAGAAACGAGCCTTTCCAAAGGTGCACCCAATCGTAGTGACAATAGCCGTCAACGCTGTTGCCAACAGAAGAATTGGCAATGCGACAAACAACTGGTATATACGATACAGGAAGCGTTTCATTTTACCTCATTCAATTTCTCCATATTCTCGTGAGCCGTCTTTATATATTCCTGCACGTAGGGATGTCCTAAAAAATGAGGGGTCGCCTGACTGACGATCTGTTCAATCTGTGGATTGAGTATAGGATATTCCAAACTACTGGTCAGTATCATGAACACACCAGATCCCAACACATTATCATAATTGGAACTGATGAAATGTGTAATCAGATGATCGCTCTTTTCATTCAACTGGCGCGCCTCATCATTGAGTTTCTCAACAATCTCCTTATGATCCTCGCCATTCATTATCATCTGAGACTCCTTGTGAGGAAGTTCGGCCAATTGTGCATCAATTTGGGTCTTCTGTAAGATGAAATTATGCAAGGAATCATTCAGAGGAGTACCTGTAGCACTCTGAATGGCATCCTCAAGAGTCACGACCACGTTGCCTTCCTCCAACACAACAGGCATGATTCCCTGTTCCTTGAAGAAAACATTCCCCATCATCACGGAATCCATTTCTCCACGAAACGTGAATTTCCCGTGAACGACCTTGGCGGAGTCTATGATTTGCATATCATTTCCCTGAAAAACCTTGAGATACAACATCCGTCCCTCAAGGTTCTGCACCGTAGAAACCCCTTCCACACAATACTGATCAACGCTTGTGCAAGCCACAAAACAAATCAGAAGAAGTACCAAATATGAGTTTTTCATACAATTTTGCCTCTATCAACAAAGCAAAGTTCGTATTTCTTTCTAAAGAGGAGAAATTTTTTAGGACTTATTAAGACTTTTTCGACTTTTCTAATTCTTGAGGGATTCGCCACGCGGCATATAACTGCAAAATCGCTCCGATAATAAGGGGGAGTATCCACTCATTGCTGATCGCGAAACCATAATGATACGTCTGCATACTCATACACACGGCAGCCAGGAGGAAACACGCACAACTGAACAATTGCTGACGACGAAGACGCTTCAATGTAAAATCATGTCCAAGGTATTCTGCCTTGAGTTGCATCAAGCAGAAGAACATTGCTCCAACCGCATATATCCAAAGCGAAAGTCGCTGGTCGAAAATCCGTAACATAGCGCCTGCAAGCATTAGAACACCTCCGGCACAAAACAGAAAAGTCTGGAATCTACTGAGCGTCCTCATCTACCAATACAAATATATCCTCCCCTTCCCGTTGCAGATAGTAACGTTCACGAGCCAATTTCTCCACATAATAGTGGTCGTCCATTCGCTCCAACTCTTTGCTATCTTCTTCGTATTTCGTCTTATATTTCAATATTTCAGCACGTAGTGTTCCCATTTCATCCAGTCGAGCCCTACGACGCCAAAAACTGTTTTCGTCCACAAACCCGACAATAATCACAATACCTATGAGTACCATCAAATACTTGTGACGTCCCAGCACATCCCAAACGAAATACAACTTACTCATCTTTTCGCTTCAAATAGTCCTATTTTTTGGCAAAGTTAGAAAAAAATTAGGATATCACATCCTCTATTGGCTTTTTTTTTCTTAAATTTGCACGAAACTCGATTAGATAGTATGGAAGAATACATCGTTTCAGCACGCAAATACCGTCCTGCCTCATTCGACACGGTAGTTGGACAGCGTGCACTCACCACAACCCTAAAAAATTCCATCGCCAGCGGCAAACTGGCGCATGCTTATCTATTCTGCGGCCCTCGAGGCGTAGGAAAGACGACCTGTGCACGTATTTTCGCAAAAGCAATCAACTGTCTCCATCCACAAGCGGATGGTGAGGCATGTGGAGAATGCGAGAGTTGCCAATCTTTCAATGAAGGGAGATCGCTAAACATCCATGAATTGGACGCTGCAAGCAACAATTCGGTCGAGGACATCCGAGAGTTATGCAAACAGGTGATGATTCCACCTCAATTGGGACGATACAAGATATTCATCATCGATGAGGTACACATGCTGAGTAGCGCTGCCTTCAACGCCTTCCTCAAGACACTCGAAGAACCCCCTTCGTATGTGGTATTCATCCTTGCCACCACCGAAAAGCACAAGATTCTTCCCACCATCCTGAGTCGTTGCCAAGTCTATGACTTTGCACGTATGAGCATTCAGAATACGGTCGATCATCTGCTTTATGTAGCACAAAAGGAAGGATACACGACAGAGCCGGAAGCCCTTAATCTGATTGCACAAAAAGCAGATGGCGGAATGCGCGATGCATTATCCATCTTCGACCAAATGGTGAGTTTTACAGGAGGCCAACTCACGTACGAAAGAGTGTGCCAAAGTCTCAATGTACTCTCCACTGAGTATTATTTCCGTTTTGTCGATCACTTCCTTCGTCGCGAGGTAGAAGCATGTATGTTGCTTTTCAACGAGGTTCTGCAGAAAGGATTCGATGGAGGTCCATTTATCGAAGGCCTTGCAAGTCATTTCCGCGACCTGCTTGTAAGCCGAGACGTGCAGACGCTTCCCCTTCTCGAAGTAAGCGAACCCATTCGCGCTCGCTATCAGGAGCAAGCTCAGCGATGCCAACCTAAATTCTTGTACAGAGGCATCAAATTGTGCAATGATTGCAGTCAATCGTACCGCACCAGTAGAAACAAGCGACTACAAGTGGAGATTTGCCTCATTCAAGCTTGCCAACTCACAGAGGATGACGTGCCAGGGTCTGGGCTTTGCCCTACCAAGAAATTACAACCCATATTCCAGCCTCAAGCAAGCACGTCACAGACGGCTGCGGCCACTACCGCTACGGCAAAACCTCAATCCGTACAAAACAGTACGCCTCAGGTTCATAAGCCCAACTTTGACACAAAGACGAGACAAGCACCCTTGGCAACTGTTGTATCCGATTCATTCAGTCATTTCGACAGGACTTCGCATGAAAAAGGAAATCCCACATCGACACAAGCGGAGAAACAAGAACTCGTCATCACAGCAGAAAAGCCCTTAGACGAAGCGGACATTCACTCGACATGGTTTGAATACCTTCACGAACTGCCACAGGATGAAGCTGCATTAGCACAACGTATGCGCGCCATGACCATCTGTCTGTCAGATGCTGACACAATCAGTATTACCGTGGACAACGACCAAGTTGCCCAAATGATGCAAAATCACTTACCTCAGATAGAACAATTCATGCGAAAGAAGCTACAACACTCCAGCACAATCCTCCGTCTGATCATAGCAGAGAAACTCGAGTTGGAACGTAAGCTCAGCAAACCTGAATTATACAAGAAAATGTGCGTAGAAAGTCCCGCACTTCCCCAACTGGTTCAAGGCTTGGGGTTGGAATTTGAATAGAATTCCTTTTTTTTCACATATTGAACAAACCGAATCGTCACAGGCAGTACAAATATCTCGTATAAGGTTTTTGTAGCCACTTGCAACATAATCAATTTTCCCATATCCGGCAATGGCATAAGTCCGCCAAAGGCAAGGGGGAAAAAGATCATACTGTCTGCTCCTTCCCCTACCAAGGTACTCAATATGGCACGAATGGAGAAATGGCGTTCGCCAGAGACCCTTTTCATCCGGCTCATCACGTATGAATTAAGAAGACTTCCAATAAGGAAGGCACAAAAGGAGGCAAATGCAATACGAGGTGCCAACCCAAACACATAATTGAAATGCACCTCGTTTTCCTGCCAATATTCGGCGGCTGGGAGCCACACTGTAAGTTGACCAAGGAGGACAACCATCAAATCAGCTACAAACCCCAACCAAATAACCATGCGAGCACGTGAGAACCCCCACACCTCGGTAATGCAATCATTCAAAATGTAGGAAACAGGGAAACAGAGTGTACCTCCCGTAAACGTGTATAGTCCTATCTGTACAATCTTTGTTTCAAGCAGATTACTTGCAATCAGGCACGTACAGAATATCACAGTCAAGACCACAAAAAGCGGGCTCAACTCATTCACCGATTTACGATTTCCAACACTCATTTCTCTGCCTTCCTTTCAATCATATTTACCAAGACAAAAAAAGGAACTATTCCAGTTCCCTTTTTCGTGATTCGGATGGGGCTCGAACCCATGACCCGCAGCTTAGAAGGCTGCTGCTCTAATCCAACTGAGCTACCGAACCATCGTAAACAATCAAATCGGCTGCAAAATTACGGCATCAACAGGGATTTTGCAAGTTTTACAGTCGTTTTTTTCCACTATGTATTTCTATTTAGTTCTTAAAGGAATGGATTGGTGCTGGAATCAATCCCGTACGATTGACAAATGCTGCACAACTGAACGGATTGACAGGCATGATAGGTGCATATCCAAGAAGTCCGCCGAAATGAACCACTTCCCCCACCGTTTTTCCAATAACGGGAATAACGCGTACTGCTGTCGTCTTCTGATTTACCATCCCGATGGCTGCTTCATCGGCTATTATACCGCTGATGGTAGTTGCTGGAGTATCGCCAGGGATAGCAATCATATCTAATCCTACGGAACAGACACACGTCATCGCTTCGAGTTTCTCGATAGAGAGCGCACCTGCCTCCACAGCATCTATCATGCCCTGATCCTCACTTACAGGAATGAATGCTCCACTCAATCCACCCACATAACTACTTGCCATCACGCCCCCCTTCTTCACTTGATCGTTAAGCATAGCCAAAGCTGCTGTAGTACCAGGGGCACCTGGATGTTCCAAGCCAATTTCTCGGAGAATATCTGCCACAGAATCACCCACAGCGGGTGTAGGAGCCAAACTGAGATCGATAATACCAAAAGGTACCCCCAGACGATGGCTGGCTTCTTGTGCCACATACTGACCCACACGTGTTATCTTGAAAGCGGTACGCTTGATTGTCTCGCACAACACCTCGAAACTGGCTCCACGAATACTTTTCAGCACATGATGCACCACCCCAGGGCCACTTACTCCCACATTGATGATCGCATCCGCCTCACTCACTCCATGAAACGCACCCGCCATGAAAGGATTGTCATCAGGAGCATTGCACAGCACCACCAATTTTCCACACCCTAACGAATCCTGTTCGCGTGTTTCTTGTGCAGTATCAAGAATAATCTGTCCCATAAGACGTACCGCATCCATATTGATGCCAGTCTTCGTACTACCGACATTCACACTCGAACAAATGCGTTCAGTACGGCTAAGTGCCATTGGGATCGAACGAATCAGGAGTTCGTCGCTACGAGTCATCCCCTTGCTCACAATCGCGCTATATCCTCCTAAAAAGTTAATGCCAATCTGACAGGCAGCACGATCCAAGGTCTCGGCTATACGCACATAATCCTCTGGCGTATGGCAACATGAAGCTCCCACGATGCTGATAGGAGTGACGGACACGCGCTTGTTTACGATGGGGATGCCTATTTCCCTACTTATGTCCTCACCTGTCTGAACCAAATTGGCAGCCAAGGTTGTGATGCGCTCAAAAATCTTGTTACAACAAGTATCCAAATCTGCATCGGCACAATCCAACAAATTGATACCCATTGTGATGGTACGTACATCCAACGTTTCTTGTTCGACCATTTTATTGGTCTCAAGGACTTCGCTGATACTGATCATATCCGATGCATTTTTTCAAAAATCTCCTCACGTTGACATTTCACCTGCACGCCAAGTGTCTCGCCCACCTCATTTAGTTCATTGGCCACTTGTGTAAAAGGTTTCTCCAGCGAACTGGTATCCACTATCATCATCATATTAAAGAATCCAGATACGATGGTTTGAGAAATATCAAGAATATTGATTCTGTTGTCAGCCAAATACGTACAGACACGGGCAATGATGCCGGTCCGATCCTTACCAACCACAGTTATGATTGTTTTTTCCATCTTGTTTTGTTTTGTAATGTCACAACTCTAATTCCCCTCCTATCCATTCTGTAAATGGCTCTTCGTGCAGCAACAAATGCCATGACAGGATATTCCCTTCCTCATCGAATGTCACAGACACAGGTCCTTGTATAACACTTCCATCTGCCGTACGCAACGTATGATACCCTCTATTCCTCACGTCTTGTTTCTTTCTATTCTGCCAATTGGAATATAGTTTTCACCCCTTTGATCTTCTGCCCTTGAATACGCGAAAGAAGCACCTTGAGTGCTTTCCTTTCCACTGCTGCATACGCCCAATGAGGAAGTACATCTACCCGCCCCAACTGTTCGCGTTGCAAGCCACCCACCTGCGACAGGAAGCCCACAATATCTACCTTGTTTACCTTGTCTTTCTTGCCTTTTCCAATATACAGAGTCACCCATTTTGGTTGCGATGGCATAGGAAGCTTGGCAGGCATACGGAAAATTTCCGGTTCATCTGCCATATAGTCAGGTCTGTATTCCTCAGGACCGAGGATGAGATATGCTTGTCCCGAAGCATCCCAGCGTGCAGTACGTCCGTTGCGATGGATATACGCTTCCTCATTGAGGGGCAAATGATAATGTATGATATTGTCTATATTAGGGATATCCAGTCCTCTGGAGGCCAAATCGGTACTTACGAATACATTGCAGGAACCATTCGCGAAGCGATACAAAGCTCTCTCACGATCCTTCTGTTCCATCCCTCCGTGAAAGGCATCCACACTCACGCCCATCTTCTGTAGGTATTGTGCCACACGTTCCACACTCTCGCGATAGTTTACAAACACCAAACTATTCTGCTGCCCCAACACACACAAAAGGTTGTATAAAGTACGCAATTTATCTTTCTCTGGCGAAGTCACCTCCCACAGATGAATACGGTCGGGGATTTGCTCGTCCTTGTCTATGTAGGACAAACGATAGTACTTGTCTCCGCCCACAAAATCAGGAATGCTTGGATGATCAGTAGCGCTAAGCAGAATGCGTCTTTGTATCGTAGTATTCAGTACCTCTACGATTTCCTGCATCTGTTGTTGGAATCCTAATTCCAAACATTTGTCAAACTCATCAATCACCAAGGTACGCATTCTGGAAAGAGCAATATTCTCCTTGCGTATATGATCGAGCATACGACCTGGAGTGGCGATGATTACCTGCGGACGGATGCCCTGCATCGTACGGTGCTCGTCCATAGCCGGACGACCTCCGTAACATGCCATAGACCTCACATTAGGAGAGAGTTTTCGCAATACCGCATCTGTCTGCTGAGCCAATTCGCGAGATGGAACCAAGATGACTGCCTGCAAATCGTCGTTTTTCTCATCCAATATCTCCATGAGAGGTAGCAGATATGCCAATGTCTTTCCACTTCCAGTAGGGCTTAGCAATACAAGTTGAGTATGTTTCCTACATGCCAAAAGCATCTCCTGTTGCATCGGATTAAGTACTTCGATGCCTAATTTTTCCAATGTATATTGCATGGTAAGTTATTAACGCAGAAACGAATCCACCAAGAAATAGGTACCCAAGGAAAGCAACCATCCTAACAACACCTTCATGGTGATATGACGGGCGTACCAGAGAATTGAAACACTCTCGCGTTTCATCAAGACATGCCCTGCCACACTTCCGATTGGAAGCAAGCAACCTCCCACACATCCACTCAAGGCAATAAGATGCCAATATTGTCCATTTTGGGTGAAACTATGTGCATAGTCGCTCATTTGGGGCAACATTTCCTGTACAGGATAGATGGAAATACCTGTCATTACCAGAGCGATATTGTCCATAAAAGCACTCACTCCTCCCAATACAAGACTCATCAGGTAGATATTATGGATATATTGATCGCACCAATCTGCCAGATGACGCATGGCTCCAATCTCCACCAAGACATCCACACAGAGGCACACACCCACAAAGAACATAGTCATTTGCATCACATCGTATTGCAAATCATTACCCTGCGACACGTTTACGGGTTGTTCAGAAAGGATACGTCGACGATTCACTATCTCATTGACAACCCACAACACGCCCAAGACGCACAATGCTCCGAGAAAAGGAGGAAGCATCGTCAGGCGATGGAATGTAGGAACAAACCACAAACCGCATAAGCCAACAATGAGCATCATCAACCTCTGCCACACAGGCAGAAAGGAATTGTCACCACGGTAGATAACTGCAGACCTTTTCAGGTCAATATCTTCCGGCAGCATTCTGGATATCAAATAGGCAGGAACTACTGTAGCCACCAGGGAAGGCAGGATGAGAGCCGTGAAGAAATTGGTTGGGGTAACGGCCTCTCTCGTCCAAATAAGCAAAGAAGAAACATCACCTATCACAGTAATGCAACCTCCACAGTTGGTAGCTATCATCACGATGCAACCCAGAATCATCCGCTGTCGGGGATTGATAACAAGTTGACGCAAGACCATCAGCATCACTACCGTAGCAGTCAGGTTGTCCATGTTTGCGCTAAGCAGGAAACTAAAGAATACAAGTCCCCACACGACCCTTTTTGTACTGCGTGCCCTGCACCATTGGCCGATGAAAGCGAAACATTCATTATCCAGCAGCAGTTGGACGATAGATGCCGCAGCAAGCAAATATACCACAATGGAGCACAACTGTACCAGATGACGAACAAAAAGGTGCCCTGAGATATACTCATTAACCGCTCTAATGCTATAGGGCGTATTTCCTAAGAACTCATTAAAATCAGCAGCATGTAGATGCTGGACATAATAAGGTCCCACGCAGATGAAGAGAATCCATCCGACCACACCGAGAAACATAGCCACTGTGGCTTTGTTTACTCGGGTAATATGCTCAATGCAAATAAGAAGATACCCTAAAAGCATCAAGATAACGATTGCGATTGTCATAAGTGCCATTTATATGAATATGCAAAATAAGTTAATATTTTTCATTTCACCAAGAAAAACGTTGTTCATTTCCAACAAAAACTGTACTTTCGCAACAGAATATGAAGAGAATCGTTATAGCTATAGTATTGCTGAGTTCACAATTGTGTATGTCGCAAACGATACAGGTGAAAGTAGGTGAATCATTTGCCGACATGGAGATGCAACAAACACAGACAAATGTGCGACCAGGTTGGAAAATTGTGGATATCCAACTGAAAAGCACCTGCACCCGCTATCTATGGGGAGGACAATCTCATCAACTCACCGAAGATGGTTTTCCGGCTTTCCGTATCGAGCCAGGAAAGAACGAGACCTTGGTACAATATGCCATTATCCGTTTAAAGACACGGAACTCTTATCGAGCACTAAAAAAGCCACTTCTGACGGACAATGATTACCTGCGCTTGGAACCAACTAATTTCGACATCCATGCCGACAAGGAGGATGGTTTCATCGTTTCACCCCGAAAAGAGTTTTCCAAGGGCGAATACATCCTTGTGAATTTGGATCAGAAGCCAAGTAGTGAATCGGGTGACTACAACGTATTTCCCTTTCAGGTACCATAAAGTTGGGAAAAAACTCAACGTGCTGTTTGTGAAGTTTTCCCTACAATGACCTTGATGCTCACGATTCTCCTTTCATCCATCTCCATGATTTCGAAAGTAAAATTACCGAATACTATCTTCTCGTGTATCTCGGGGAACTCGCCCTTTATTTCCAGCAACAAGCCTGCAATTGTATCAGCTTCCCCCTCTACTGTTTCGAAGTACTCGTCATCCAGTTTCATGATTTTCATGAAGTCGGAAAGAAGGGTTTTTCCTTCGAAGAGGTAGGTATTCTGGTTGATACGAGTATATGGACGTTCCTCTTCATCATACTCATCATTGATTTCGCCCACGATTTCCTCGATAATATCCTCCATCGTCACTATACCACTCGTTCCCCCGAACTCATCTACTACAATGGCAATGTGAACCTTGTTTGACTGAAAATCGCGCAACAAATCGTCTATCATCTTGGTTTCTGGGACGAAGAAGGGAGGACGAATCAGACTTTGCCAACGGAAATTGTCGGGTTTGTTGAGATGTGGCAGCAGGTCCTTGATGTACAATACTCCCTTTATATTGTCCTGTGTACCTTGATAGACAGGGATTCGACTGTAATTATTCTCTACGATGCAACGCAACACCTCGTGATAGGGTGTACGAATCTCCAAATCCACCACATCCATACGGCTTGTCATCACTTCGCTCACCATTTCGCCACCGAAGCGGATAATTCCCTGCAGCATACTGCTTTCCTCGGCAATATCCTTTTGGTCAGTCAATTCCATTGCACGTTCCAGATCATCCACAGTCAAACTGTGTTGCTCATGACTTACGAATCGTTTGGTAACCACTCCTCCACGCAGGAGCAGTCGGCTCAGAGGAGCCAACATCCGCTTTAGCACGCAGAGTGTAGGAGCTGAGAATCTGCAGAAATTCAATGGTTTGTGCGCACCATATATTTTCGGAATTACCTCCCCGAAGAGGAGCAACAGGAATGTGAGTACAACTGTCACGCACAAGAACTCCAACCAAGCCGCCTTACCAAAATCCATTGTCTGTTGGGTAAAGAAATTGAGTAGCATAATGATGGCCACATTCACCAGATTGTTACTGATGAGAATTGTTGCCAACAACATTTCGCTACCCTCGTGCAGGTCAAGAACCTTCTTGTCCGCACGTTTCTCCTCCTCCAGTTCGTTCAAGTCTGCTGGAGAAAGACTGAAGAAGGCTATCTCACTGGCAGAAACGAAACCTGAGCATATCAACAGTACACCAGATACAATTAGGGCAATCCAAGCCTCAATCGAAGGAGCTTGGAAAGTCACTTCTGACAAGGAATCCCACATCAGAATGGAGCCGTATTGTTTTCAGGTGCAGGAGCAGCCGTGGTGGAAGTGGAGCGAGGAGTGAGCATTTCCATTGCATCTGCCCATATTTCTGTCACATAGCGTTTCACTCCGTTACGGTCATCATAACTGCGACTATGGATTTTTCCCTCAATATAGAGTTTATCACCTTTCTTTACGTATTTCTCCACGGTCTCAGCCAATCCGCGCCACAGCACGATGTTGTGCCATTCTGTTCGGTCGGGCACTTCCGTTCCATTCTGCAATTTGTAGCCACGTTCGGTGGTTGCCAGCGTCACACTTGCGACACACACACCCTGATCCACATAGCGTACATCAGGTTCTTTGCCTACATTACCTATCAGCATTACTTTGTTCATAGTTCTTCTTGTGTTGTTCTTTGATATACGTGGACAAAGATATACCTTATTTTCCTAACTGAAGACATACAAATACAACTTTTTACCAAAATAGATTCATTTTATCTCCGCCATCGGACATACATTCGTATCTTTTCCCTATTTTTGTAGCACGAAACATCACTCTATATGCGTACGACTCTCCTTATTCTACTCTCGTTATATGGTTGTTGGCTATCGGCTTCTAACGATTTTGACTGCCATTTCCTCGACAAGACATTGCGTATCGACTACACTTTCTGCGGTACCACCCGACAACAACAGGTTTACCTGAGCGAACTCATGCAGAGTGATGGTTGGTATGGCAGACGACACAATCTCGACCGTCTGCTTGTAGAAGGCAACGGACAGATTGTCGTCACAGACACACTCCATGCCGACACTCTCTACATTCATTCCTTCAGCACTTTGTTCCAAGAATGGCTGAGTACAGAGGAAGCCGTCACCACGCCTCGCTCTTTCGAGAACACCTTCTTGATTCCATTCCCCCGTCATGCGGTAGATGTCACCATCCGCCTTACCGACATGCATCGTCAGGAACAGACTCGTATGACACATCGTGTTCACCCCGACGATATACTCATCCGACACATTGGGCAGAAGAATTTCACGACACCTTGGCGCTACCTTCAGCACAATGGAGACAGCCGTGAAAAGATAGATATGGCATTTGTAGCAGAAGGGTACACACGCCATCAGATGAAGAAGTTTCATCGCGACTGCCGAAAAGCTATGCAAGCAATTCTCTCTCACGAGCCCTTTCGTTCCATGCAGGATCGTTTCAATTTCATCGCAATAGATTGTCCATCCCTCTCCAGCGGAGTAAGCATCCCTTCCAAGGAGGATTGGAAAGACACGGCCCTGGGAAGCCATTTCAGCACCTTCTATTCTGAGCGTTATCTCACCACTCTACATATCAAGCGGTTGCATGACATCTTGGCTGGTATTCCTTACGAACACATCCTTCTACTCTCCAATACGGACAAGTACGGAGGTGGAGGCATCTACAACAGTTACCTGATGAGTTCTGTCAGCAACGAGAAGAGTCTGCCTGTGGTAGTACATGAATTGGGACACAGTTTTGCAGGCTTGGGTGACGAATACTTTTACGAGCACGAGGATCTCTTTCAGGAATACTACCCCTCTGATGTAGAGCCTTGGGAGCCCAACATTACCACACTGGTAGATTTCGCCAGCAAATGGCAGGATATGCTCTCACCTTCTACCGCAATACCTACACCTGTTGACAAACAGGAGCCTTACACCAAATTGGGTGTGTATCAGGGAGGAGGCTATCAGACTAAGGGTGTATTCCGTCCTGTGGACGAATGCCGAATGAGGAACAACGAGGCACCTGGATTCTGCCCCGTATGCCAGCGTGCCATCCGACGAATGATTGAATTTCAGACAGAAAAAAAGAAACAACAATGAATACATCGCGCACTTTTTCACCCCACTTGCGACACGTACTATGCCTACTGTGCCTGTGTTTTGCCACAACAATTCATGCCCAGTATAAACAGGTCAACGATATTCCATATTCCGATTCAGAGAACGAATACGCTCACGAACGTTGTAAACTGGATGTCTATTATCCTACCCATCTGAGCAATGTACCTGTTGTTGTATGGTTTCATGGGGGAGGACTTGAAGGAGGCTCCAAGCATATCGACTCACAATTGAAAGAAGCGGGTTTGGCTGTGGTGTCTGTCAATTACCGTCTGCTTCCCAAGGCTACTATCGACGAGGTTCTGGATGATGCTGCAGCTGCTGTGGCATGGACCTTCCGTCATATCGCCGAATACAATGGCGACACACGTAAGATATTCGTTTCGGGGCATTCTGCAGGAGGCTATTTGACAGATATGATAGGTCTCGACAAACGTTGGTTGGAACGCTACGACATTGATGCTGATTCGATTGCCGGCCTCATTCCATTCAGCGGACAATGCATCACCCACTACAACGTACGCAAGACACAAGGCATCGAACCTCTGCAACCCACTATCGACCAGTATGCGCCCATCTCACATCTACGAAAAGATGCACCTCCCATCATCATTATCTCGGGTGATCGCGAACAGGAATTATACGGGCGCTACGAGGAACAGGCTTACTTTTGGCGTATGCTTAGGTTGGTAGGACACTCTGATGCACAACTCTACGAGATGCAAGGCTTCAATCATGGCGAGATGGCACAACCTGCCTATCATATTCTGAAGAAAGAAATAGCCAGAATCATCCATCCACACTAAGGTGTGTTCTATTCAAAACAGTATCTAAACTATCTAAAATACGCGATAATGGTGCTGTAAGCGGCAATTTAACATATATTACCGCACAAATATCGCTGTATTTTTATTAATTTTATTAACTTTGCACCATATAGATAATCACATCACCTATGGCATACCACAAATCAATTATTGGCAGAAGGCATGAACAAGACATACTTGCAAAGTGTGTTACATCAGACAAAGCAGAATTCATTGCTGTATATGGTAGAAGGAGAATTGGCAAAACTTTTCTTGTCAAACAGTTCTTTTCCGAGACATTCGATTTTTATGCAACTGGTGTCTATCGAGTAACTCGTTCGGAACAATTGAAACTTTGGCAAGAACAACTTGCCAGATATAGTGGCATCAAAAGAACAAAGCCCAAAGACTGGTATGAGGCTTTTAACCAATTGAGAGATTATATAGAATCCCTTGGAGAAAAAGACAGAATAGTTATCTTTATTGATGAACTTCCTTGGTTGGACACTCCAAAGTCTGGATTTATACGAGCTCTCGAACTCTTCTGGAATAGTTGGGCTGCAGAACAAAGAAGACTGAAACTTGTGGTATGTGGCAGTGCCACCACATGGATGACCAATAAGTTGCTTGGCGACAAAGGAGGACTCCACAACCGTGTTAGTCGCCCAATACGGCTATCACCTTTCACGCTGAAGGAGACAGAGGAGTATCTTCAGAGCATCAATGTAGCATGGGAGCGCAAAGATGTTCTTGACGCATATATGATACTTGGCGGAACTCCTTTCTATCTATCTCTTCTTCGTCCGGAACTGACTTTATGGCAAAATATTGACGAACTTTTCTTTAGTCAGGACGCTGTGCTAAGAACAGAATATAATTTCCTTTTCAACTCCCTCTTCAATGAAGCAACCTTGTATAGGCGAATTGTTGAAACATTGGCAACAAAGTTGAAAGGAATGACAAGATCTGAACTGGTAGAGCAAATGAATATATATGACAACGGGAAACTTACAGAAGCACTTGACAACCTTGTTAAATGCGATTTCCTCCGCCGCTATCAAGCATTTGGGAAAAAAGAAAGAGACATGCTATACCAATTGTCAGATATGTACACATTGTTTTACCTTCGCTTTGTAAAGAATTACCATGGCATGAACGAACATGCATGGAGCAGTATGGAGGAAGGCAAACGTAATGCCTGGGCTGGTTATGCCTTCGAGCAGGTATGCATACTCCATATCAATCAAATCAGAACGTCACTTGGAATAGCAGGAATAGCAAACGATGTATGTTCTTGGAGTTATCGTTCAAAAGAACACAGTGCACAGATTGATCTTATTATTGACAGAGGAGACAAAGCCATTGACCTATGCGAAATGAAATATTCCGATCGCGAGTACGAACTAAAAAAGGACTATGTGGAATGGCTACGTGAACGTCGTGATTTATTCCGCAAAGTAACTGGTACAAATAAAACTCTCCGTCTTACAATGATTGCGTCTGCTGGAGTCAAACAAAATATGTACTCTTCGTCACTTCAAGGCCATCTGTCATTAGAAGATTTGCTGACGACATAACTTGACAAGATAACATATACACAAAAAAAAAGCAGGAAATAAACATCTTCTGTCTATCTCCTGCTTTATGTAGGTGTATAATGGAAAGGATTATTTGAAGAAATCCTTTACTTCTGCATTAGGAACCATACGCTCATCGAAGAAATAAGCGCCCGTCTCGGGGTTCTTTACCATCTTGATAACTTTCGTATATGAACGGCCATCAGTCTTGCCTGTCTGCAAGGTGGCCACCGCTTTTTTTGCCATATTCTAAACTATATGAGATGTAATTGATTACTTGATTTCCTTGTGAATGGTCATTCTCTTGAGGATGGGGTTGTACTTCTTCAACTCCAGACGCTCGGGAGTATTCTTTCTGTTCTTCATCGTGATGTAACGTGAAGTGCCGGGCAGACCACTATTCTTCATCTCTGTGCATTCCAGAATCACCTGAACTCTGTTGCCTTTAGCTTTCTTTGCCATAATCTGTTGCTTCTAATAAAATTAACCGATTACCTTAATGTCTTTCCAATCACAATAGCCTTTTGCCACAGCGCTCTTCAGGGCTGCATCCAAACCAACCTTGTTGATGTAACGCAAACCATTGGCACAGATATTCAACCGGATCCAGCAATCCTCTTCTACGTAGTAGAACTTCTTTGAAAACAGGTTCACATCAAACTGGCGCTTTGTACGACGCTTTGAGTGCGATACATTGTTGCCAATCATGGCTCTCTTACCTGTTACTTGACACATCTTAGACATTTCTATCTTCCTTTCTTTTTTGTCTATTCCAACAACTTCTTCCAAACAGGGCACAAAATTACAACATATTTTCTTTACGGACAAATATTTCTATGTTTTTTTGTCCCATTTTGTCGGAAGAGACTTTTTTCATACGCTCACACGGCTATAGGCAGGTGCTTCCATGGGACAAAAATCTCCATCCATATACTTATAGTAGCCCGTGATAGCTATCATGGCGGCATTGTCGGTCGTATAGCTGAACTTTGGAATGAAAATATCCCATCCATAGCGTTTCCCGTATTCGTGGAAGGCATTGCGAAGTCCGTTATTGGCCGATACGCCTCCCGCCACTGCCACTTGCTTTATTTTCAAATCCTTGGCTGCAAGGCGGAGTTTCTTCATCAGGATATCGACAATCGTCTTTTCCAGGCTGGCAGCTAAATCCTCGAGATGGTGCTGTATGAAATCAGGGTCTTCCTGCATCCAATCGCGAAGGCTGTAGAGGAAAGAGGTCTTCAAACCGCTGAAGCTGTAGTCATAGCCAGGAATATTAGGTTTGGAGAAAGTATATGCTTCGGGGTTTCCTTGGCGCGCCAGACGATCTATGATAGGGCCACCTGGATAACCGAGTCCCATTACCTTGGAGCACTTGTCGATAGCCTCCCCTGCCGCATCATCTATCGTTTGGCCGATAATCTGCATATCTTTGTAGGACTTTACCATGACTATCTGACTATTTCCTCCGCTGACAAGCAGACAGAGGAAGGGGAACTGTGGTGATACATAGTCGTCATCAGGTGTGTGGATGAAATGGGCCAACACATGTCCCTGCAGATGATTCACGTCAATCATAGGTATGCCGAGAGAGGCAGCAAGTCCTTTTGCAAAGGATACTCCCACCAAGAGAGAGCCCATCAGACCAGGTCCCCGTGTGAAAGCAATGGCGCTGAGTTGTTCGCGCTCCACGCCCGCACGCTTCAAAGCCTGATCGACCACAGGCACGATATTCTGCTGATGAGCACGACTCGCCAATTCAGGCACTACACCACCATACGCCTCATGAACGGCTTGACTGGCTGTGACATTACTCAATAGCACACCATTTCTGATGACCGCAGCAGAGGTGTCATCACAACTGCTTTCAATACCTAATATATATATATCCTTGGGTGTTTCCATCATTCAAATTTCCCCTTATTTCAAAAACAATCAGTGGCTCAGGATCTCCACGCCATTCTCTGTCATCAGATAGGTATGTTCCCATTGAGCGCTTATTTCGCCATCTTCGGTGAGTACTACCCATCCCGTCTCATCCTCCTCATCACCACACACATCGTAGTCGCCTGCGTTGATCATAGGTTCGATTGTGAAGGTCATTCCAGGAACAAGCAACATCCCTGTACCCTTCTTGCCATAATGCTCAATATCAGGCTCCTCGTGAAACTTCACCCCCACTCCATGTCCACAATAGTCACGCACGACGGTACACCCATTGGCATGAGCATGTTGAGCAATGGCATTCCCCATATCACCCACAAAGACATACGGATGATCACAGGCCTTCTCGCCTATCTTGAGACATTCCCAAGCCACATCCACCACACGTTGCCACGCTGGTTCCGTCTTGCCTATCACAAACATACGGCTTGCATCAGCATAGTATCCATCGAGGATGGTTGTACAATCCACGTTGATAATGTCACCTTCCTCCAGCACATCACGTTCCGAAGGAATACCGTGGCACACCACATCATTCAGGCTGGTACAGCAACTATTGGGGAAGCCCTCGTAATTAAGGGGAGCAGGAATACCACCATTGCGTGTGGTATATTCATACACCAGACGATCTATCTCCAGGGTGCTCATCCCTTCGCGGATATGTTCGGCTACTGTATCAAGTACAGCGGTATTGAGCACTCCAGCACGCCGAATGCCCTCTATCTGCTCCTGTGTCCTGATAAGATTGCGGGTAGGTACGAGTTTTCCTTTGTCCTGCCAAAAGAGAATCTTTTCGTCCATTTCCGTAGGTTCCATCCCTGATGGAACACTCCATCTCTTGGCTTTTTTCTTGATTTTGATCATCTTCTTCGCGAATCAACTATCGCGGGTAAAAAGAATTCCTCGCGGTGGAGCGACAGACGGGACTCGAACCCGCGACCCTCGGCTTGGGAAGCCAATGCTCTACCAACTGAGCTACTATCGCGTTTTTAACGGCTGCAAAGATACTACTTTTTCCAAGAACCGGAAAGTTTCAGAACACATTTTTGCAGTATTCATACAAAAAAAGAGAGGAACGACATACTCATTCCTCTCTTATATGATTGTAACTCAATTATTTCAATACTTCGCGGCAGAAATCCACACATTTCTTTACCTCTTCGCGAGGAGTGGAGCCCTGAGGCACATCGTATTCCAACTCAATATCTACATGCTTGGGCCAATCTGCCTTGCCTGCGTTGCTTGCCAGGAGCTGGAGCACTTCGGCAATAGGTGTACCTCCCTCGCCCCAAGGCTTGTTCACATTATCCTTCGACTTATCCTTCATGTGGATAGAGTAGATACGATCGTGATACTCGTTGATTACATCACATGGATTCTTGCCTCCTGTATATCCGAAGTAGTGACCTGCATCGAAATTGAGCATAGCACCCTTGCTATACTTCAGATAGGCATCAAAGCCGGGGAAGTTTTCCTCGGAAGGCTGACCATGATTATGGAAAATGACATACTTGCCATACTTCTCGGCAATAGGGGCAACTTCCTGAGCACCACGTTCATCCAATTCCGTAGTCAAGCCGGCTGCGCCGATTGCCTGACAGGCAGAGAATACGTAATCCAGTTGTTCGGCACTCATGCCAGGATTGGGGTGCGCCTTGAGAATATGCACATCCACTCCAGCCTGACGAAAGAGTTTACCTAACTCGGTATAGCGTTGCAGACATGCCTTGGCCGACTCCGAATTGATGTCGAACGTCTCAGGAGCACCTGTAAATGTCTCGGCTGCATCAACCATCAGCTCTACCGAACCTACACCACCGCTCAGGGCATAGAGAAGCATATCGCCTGCACGATTGCCCATATCTCGATAACTATAGGTGATGGCACCTATCTGAATGCCACGGAAACAGGACATGTTATCCTTGTTGATGGAGGTTTCTGTCAGAGAAACCTTGGGTGCATTGGAGCACGACTGCAAAGGATTGGTGACAATCAAGGCTGCGGAAGCGGCCATGGAAGTCTGCAAGAAACTTCTTCTACTGATGTTGTTTGTCTTCATAACGCGTAAAAATTTAATGTTATATTCCTAATTTACACCACAAAGTTAAATTGTTTTTGATGAACTACAAAGCATTTTACGAAAAATAATTGTCACATCGAATATATTGAACCCACCTACACAGAATCCAAGTGTCAAAATATTGGAATGCCATAAGGGTTCGGTAACCCTTCGGTAGCCCTTCCTAATGCCTTTTTTGCGGTTTGTCAAGATTTTTCAAAAGATACAGGAGTTTTTTCAATTAACACAAAAGAATTCAATCTTTTAATGCTGTAATAGGAACTACAAAATGGCGTTTCTCCATTTGCTTGACTCTTATTGACGAACGTTACTCATTTTATTTGAATTACCAAGCTCATTCATTCATTTTTTACATTTACAATCTATCATTTTTGGCAATTTCATTCTATCGGATTATCAAAAGCTATCCATTTATATTGCCCCCCGACTGACAAATGGTTAGCCGGGGCTTTGTGTTTGCACGTAATAGCCTGCTAACACATACCGTATTGAAGAACACCCGTGATAGTCTCAATGCAATCCGATTGCAATCCGAATGCACACCGTATGCACAATTCTGATGAAGATTCAAGGTGTGTTCTATAAATTCACCTAAAAGATGTAGTTTTCTTTGGGGATTTCTGCTCGTTCCATACACATTACGTAGTAGATGGGCATGTAGGTGATATTGTTCTTTGCATATACCTCCCGCTCGTTGTCAAGCACAATGCCGGATGAGATATGGTACCCTTTGTTGGCAAGGAATCGATCAAGAGCCTTATGTGAAGTGAAGTCTTTTCCTGATTTGACCTCTATAGGCAATACTGTCATTCCTGCTACGTTGTTTACAAGATAGTCAACCTCACCATTCTTTGCATTGTCATAGTAGAAGAGATCATGTCCGTGCGCCTTCAGTTCCTGAGCAACGACACTCTCATACACCGAACCAAGATTTATGCTTCGTTCGTCTTTCATCACTGGAGCAATATTGTATTCATACAATCGGCACGTGAGCATACCCACATCGTTCAGATAGAGTTTCAGCAGGTTCTTGTGAACCGACTCTGACAGAGGATATTTCGGATTGGATATGGCATGTACATCAAGGGCGATGCCAGAAGATACAAGGTACTCAAACTCTTCGGCAAACCACTCAAACCTGTCACCTTTCCTATCACGTATATTCTTAGCCACGATGCGTTTCTTCTTGTTCTCCATCTGAGATACAATCATGTCATAGATACGGCGAACAAGGAGTTTCTTGCTTGACTCCTTCTCGTATTTGGCAGCATCCTCCTTGTACAAGTTGCGGATATTCTCCTGTACCTCTCTAACCCTGACAATATTATGCGTTTCCAAGTAAGTATTGACAGCATCCGGAAGCCCTCCTACCAGCAAATATTTTTTGAACTCCCCCAAAAGGTTGACATGCTGAGCCTCGGTGAGAGATACTTGACGTCTGTAGCAATCACGCACATAATCAAGTGCTTCTTTTCCCCAGCCTTCTGCTATCAACCATTCCTCAAAGTCCAGTTGATACATCTGCCTTCGAATAATACTACCGACAGGTATGGATGTTGTATTGCGAAGGGCGATGCCAAGCAAACTACCACTGGCTATATATGTAAACTTGCCTTCCTCTTGCAAGAATTTGAGCATAGTAAGATACTGGGGATAGTGCTGTATCTCATCAAGAAAGATCAGTGTATCAAACTTATCACCCAACTTTCCACCCGCCACCATGCTCAGGGTCATATAAAACTCTTCCAACCCGTGAATATCGCGAAACAGGCCTTTCGTTTCGTCATCCTTGACAAAGTTTACCTCGACGAAGTTTTTGTAAAGTCGGCTGCCGACTTCACGGATTATGTATGATTTGCCTACCTGCCTGGCTCCTTCCACGACCATTATCTTGCCATTACCAGAGCGCAGATATGCCTCAATCTCTGAACTGATTTTCCTGTAAAGCATAGCTAAATTACACTTTTTCCTAATTTTTACATCTGCAAAATTACACTTTTTTCATTATTTACGCATCAAAAAATTACACTTTTTCTCAAAATAAGCATAAAAAAAAAGGTATCTATCTCCGAGAGACAGATACCTTTTATCAATTTTTCATCATTATTACACAGGCACTTACTCACTCAAAGTGAGTGCCTTGATAGTGTCCACCTCTGCCTGATCGAAAGGTGTACCATCCTGACGGAAGATGTCGTGGAACCACACAGGAGGCTCAGCTACATCGGGCATTGGTTCGCCCCATGCGAAAATCGTATTCGTCTTGCCTGAAACAAATCCCCAGTTGATAGCCACCACCTTGTTTTTCTTCAGCATGGGCATGATATCCTTGAATACACTTTTCTGCCTACGTGCCATGTATTCGGTACAGATAAGGGGGCGGTTCAGCATCTGTAGATACCTGACTTCCGCCTGGTGACATTCCAGCGAATCATAGTTGTGGTAGGAGATGACATCCGAATTCTCCAACTGGAAGGAACTCATAGGTGCAAAGCTGGGTTCATAGAACCACACGCCCGAGGTAAGTGGCTGAGAAGGATTCGCTTCACGTGCCCATTGGAAGACCTTCTTGAGGGCAGGCAGAGTGTTCAATCCATATCCGCTATTGCCCGGTTCATTCCACAAATCCCACAGGAGGACACGTTCGTCTTGTCCGAAAGTAGTAAGCAAATCCTTGACATATTGCTCCATCTTGGGATAAAGGGTAAGGGTATCCTGACGAGCTATATCTGATGGATCGCGTACCCATCCTGAATTGTGTACACCCGGTTTTGGTTCGGGTTGCTTGCCGTAGGAGGATTCCGCATTCCAACAGTCGTCGAAAATACAGAACAGAGGGGTGATGCCATGCTTCTGGCAAATTTCGAGGAAATTACTCATACGTTCCTTCATCCCTTCTGCATCATTCTCATACACAACGCTACTCAGATATACGCGCAAGGTCTTGAAACCAAGATTCTCGGCCCACGTAAGTTCTTTGTCAATCAATTCGGGGCTGTACGTATCCTTGCTCCACATCTCAATCTGATTGATGGCATTTGCTGGTATGTAATCAGCACCTGCCATCCAAGGTTTGTTCTCGTACCATGCATTGGCTTTCTCTTCACTCCAACGCTCAGCCACATTAGGCTGCTTGCCACATTGGCCACAACATGAACCGAACAACCAAGCCATACCGCATAGCGCGGAGGCAAACCACACTTTTGTTTTCATCTTTCTCATTTTTTATTACATTTGTAGATTATTTGCCGACAAAGATATGACAAAAGTGGACGAATAACAAAATCAATAAGAAGAAAAGGACCAAGAGCATTGAGAAACATCTGAAAAAACACATTTATTTCCCACTTTCGGCCTATTCAGACAAAAAAGATGTACTTTTGCAATCAAAAGTATAGGATGGAACGATTGTGGAACAGCAACTACCTGAAGGCATGGAGTGCCAACTTCATGATATTCTTTTCCTTCATGATTCTGACACCCCTACTCCCCCTATATCTAAGCGAGGAATTCGGTGCCACGAAGGACGAGATAGGGATGGTATTGAGCGGCTATGCCCTGATGGCTCTCATTATCCGTCCATTCAGCGGATATCTGGTGGACAGTTTCCCCCGAAAAATGGTACTCCTGGTAAGTTACGGCCTGTTCTTCCTCTGTTTCGGAGGCTATCTGATTGCTGGTTCACTGCTTGCATTCTGCCTATTCCGTTCGTTTCACGGTCTTCCCATGGGTGCAACCACAGTAAGCAATAGTACTGTGGCCATCGACGTACTACCATCGAGCCGCAGGGCAGAAGGTATCGGATACTATGGATTGAGCAACAACCTGGCCACTGCCATCTCTCCTACCGTGGGCATCCTCATTTACCAATGGAGACATAATTATAGCCTCATCTTTGCCATGGCTATGCTTATGGCCGGAATTGGGTTTATTATCAACTGTACGCTTCACCTCAAAAAGCGGGAGCTGAAAAGCGGAAAGCAGAAACTATCGTTAGACCGTTTCCTTTTACTCCGAGGTTGGAGTGAAGGTATGGTAGTCGCTTGTTTGGCTTTTTCATACGGTGTCATAAGCACATACTTGGCCATCTATGGGAAGGAGGAGTTAGGCATTACAGCTGGTACAGGCACATTCTTTGCTCTCCTAAGCGCAGGATTGATACTGAGCCGTCTGGTAGGTGCGCGTTCGCTCAGACAAGGAAAAATAGCTGAGAATGCCACGCATGGTATGTTGATATCTGTATTCGGCTACCTGCTTTTCGCAGCTATGCACAACGCCATCGGCTTCTACGGAGCCGCCATCATCATCGGATTGGGTAATGGACACATGTTTCCAGCCATGCAAACCATCTTCCTGAATCTGGCCCCCAACAGTCAACGCGGCACAGCCAATAGCACGATGCTGACGGCATGGGACTTGGGGATAGGATTGGGCATCGTAGCTGGGGGTTTCGTGACAGAACACATCTCATACAATGGAGCCTTTTGGATGGCATGGCTGGTCAATGTGGGTGGTGTACTGTTTTTCCTACTCTATGCAAGAAAATATTTTCTCAAAAACAAATTAAGATAGAATTATGAAATTACGTCTTTTACAAATCATGCTGCTGGTATGTAGCATCTGTGTGGCTCAAGGAAAATGGGCAGGAAAACGAGCAGCCATCTTGGGCGACTCCATCTCGGACAGTGTTCGTGTAGGCACCAAACATTGCTGGTGGGAAACACTGGGTGACTCCTTGGGTATGGAAACTATCTGCTACGCGAAGAACGGATGGCAGATCAACGGATTGCGCACTCAGGCAGAATGGGCTCTAAAGGAACAAGAGAAAAGCGGAAAGAAGTTTGACCTGATCCTTCTATTCGGAGGCACCAACGATTTCAATGGTAGTATTCCCCTGGGTGAATTCTTCACTCTGAAACAAGAAGAGGTCAACCGAGACGGGAAGATGGTACAACTCCTACACAGATACCCATCGACAGACGATGGAACATTCTGCGGAAGACTGAACAACCTCTTGTCCTACCTGAAACAGCATTTCCCAGAGACACGCATCGTCATGCTCACACCCATTCACCGAGCATACGCGAAATTCGGAGACAATAATGTGCAACCCGATGAACTGTGGGCCAACTTGGAAGGGCTCTTTCTGGAAGACTACATCCGCGAGATGGAGAGGGCGTCACACATCTGGGCAGTTCCCTGCATGGACTTAAATGTGGAATGTGAACTGTTCCCATTATATTCATCCTACGACGGATATTTCAACAAGGTGGACACCGACCGATTGCACCCCAATACCGCAGGACACGAGCGTATGGCACGCGTTATCCAAAGTTATCTGGAATCTCATTATCCCTTCTAAACCAAAGTATGAAAATAAGTATTGCAGGAACAGGTAAAATCGTGCATGAAGTGATGCACATGATTGCCAAAGAACTATCTGAGGAAGTAAAAGTAACAGGCATCTATGCACGTCCCCTAAGTGAAGAAAAGGCTAAGGCTTTGGTCGAAGCAACAGGAAGTTCGGCCATCGTATATACTGATTACGACCAGATGCTACGTGAGGCAGAAGCCGATTTTGTCTATATAGCAAACGCGAACCATGTACACTACAGTTATGCACGCAAAGCAATGATGGCAGGACACAATGTAATAGTGGAAAAGCCCATTGCAACCAATCGTGCAGACACAGACACACTCTTCGACACGGCCATCCAGCGATGCTGTTACTGCCTTCCTGCCTACAGTCTCCTGTATATGCCACTTTTCCGAAAAATCACGGAATTATTGCCACAATTAGGTAAAATCACAATGGTACATTGCTGCTACTCACAATATAGTAGCCGCTATGACAAATACCTGAAAGGGGAGATGACACCAGCTTTTGATCCAGCATGTGCAGGAGGTTCCCTGATGGACTTGAACGTGTACAATCTATGCCTTACAATTGGGCTTTTCGGCCCCCCACGCGCTTCGTACTACATGAAGAATACAGGGTACAATGGTGTAGATACCAGCGGCACCTTATTGATGCGTTATCCATCCTTTATGGCAAGCTTAACTTCTGCCAAGGATAGCGATGGACATTCCTTTGGATGCATACAAGGTGAAAAAGGCTACATCGAGATAGAAGGTCCTGTGAGTGTAATACGAAAATTCACCTTACACCTCAATGGACAAGAACCTGTCACCTACGAGGCTGACGCCAACCGACATCGGCTGAATTATGAATTCAGCGAATTCAGCAAACTGATAGAAGATAAGGAGCAATGCCACATCACCATCCCCTATGTCTGCCGAGTGGCTCAAGAAATAGCCATTGCACTGGATCGTATGCAAGAAATCTGACAATCTACGACACATGCTGACACATATTATAGCACAACGATTGGGCCTTCCAATCAAGAATGTAGGCAACACGATAGAGTTGCTTCAGGATGGAGCTACAATCCCCTTTATAAGTCGATACAGGAAAGAGGCTACAGGTGGCATGACAGAAGTGGAAATTATCGCCATACACGATGCACTGGAAATGCTGACTGAATTACAGAAAAGGCGCGAGTATATTCTACAAGCCATCGAAAGCCAAGGAAAGTTGTCGGACGAGCTGAAGCAACGCATCGAGGGTTGTTGGGACTCTACAGAACTGGAAGACCTATATCTCCCCTACAAACAAAAAAGACGGACACGCGCACAAGTGGCCCGGGAAGCAGGACTTGAACCAATGGCGAACCAGTTGCAAGCGCAAAAAGGGATCCCCGTACAACAAGTTGCAGCACGATACCTGAACCCAGAAAAAGGCATAGATACTGTTGAACAAGTCATACAAGGAGCTAAGGATATCATCTCGGAAAGGGTGAGCGAGCAGGAGAAGAGTCGCCAATCCCTCCGATTCACCTTCTCACGTCATGCTATTATAAGCAGTCGCGTAATAAAAGGCAAAGAAGCAGAAGGCCAGAACTACCGCGACTACTTCGAATGGAGCGAGCCATTGAACAGATGTAGCAGCCATCGACTTCTGGCCATGCGCAGAGGTGAAGCAGACGGAATACTGAGAGTGAACATCAGCGTGGATGAGGAGGCGGCCATCGAACGTATCTCTCGTATTTTTGTCAGAGGTAACGGAGAAGATTCACTCATCGTGAAAGAAGCGGTAAGAGAAGGCTTCAAGCGACTACTTGAGCCAAGCATCAGCAACGAATTTGCGGCTTTGTCAAAACAGAAAGCCGACGAGGAAGCCATCAAGATTTTCGTAAGCAATCTGGAGCAACTGCTGATGGCAAGCCCTCTGGGACAGAAACGAGTCATGGGTATTGATCCGGGTTTCCGTACAGGGTGTAAAATCGTATGTCTGAACGAATCAGGGGATATGCTTCACCATGATGTGATATTCCCCCACCCTCCCAAGAACGAACGAGTACAGGCGATGATGACTTTGAATCATTTGATTGAAAGATTTCAGATAGAAGCCATTTCCATCGGCAATGGCACAGCCGGTCGAGAGACAGAAGAGTTCGTACGGCATCTGGAACTTCCAGAAGGGTTGGAAGTATTTTCCGTGAGCGAGGATGGTGCAAGCATCTATAGCGCAAGTGACATCGCCCGACAGGAGTTCCCCAATGAGGATGTCACGGTACGTGGAGCAGTTTCCATCGGGAGACGATTGATGGATCCTTTGGCAGAACTTGTAAAAATTGACCCTAACAGCATTGGTGTAGGACAATACCAAAAGGATGTCAACCAAAGCGCTTTGAAGAAAAGCCTTGACCAAACCGTCATATCATGCGTCAACAGGGTCGGTGTAAACGTGAATACAGCCAGCAAATGGCTACTGACATACGTAAGTGGTTTGGGGCCTATGTTGGCAGCAAACATCATCCAATACAGGTCGGAGAAAGGGCCATTCAAATCTCGCCGGGAACTAATGAAAGTTCCACGTATGGGAACAAAAGCATACGAGCAATGTGCAGGATTTCTGAGAGTGCCTGGAGGAAAGCAACCTTTGGACAACAGTGCAGTACATCCAGAGCGCTATGACCTGGTTGAACGAATGGCAAAAGATTTGTCATGTGACGTGGGAGACCTATTGACTGATGCACAAAAACGTTCTGAAATAGACATTGCAAAATATGTGGATGACGAAGTGGGATTGCCCACTTTACAGGACATTCTGAAAGAGTTGGAAAAGCCTGGGCGTGATCCCAGAAAAGCGCTGGAGTCCTTTGCATTTGATCCTACGGTACACGAAATCGAGGATTTGAGGGTTGGTCAACTTCTTCCCGGTATTGTCACCAACATTACGAACTTTGGAGCCTTTGTAGATATAGGTGTACATGTCAAGGGATTGGTGCATATCTCACAATTGTCAGATCGATATGTAAAAGATCCCACCTCTGTGGTAAATCTTCACCAGCACGTAATGGTCAAAGTACTGGATGTGGATACTGACAGACAACGCATCTCCCTCACAATGAAAGGCATCTGAGTCACACATAGGTGACAGAATGTCATTTATTTTGTCAATTTGTCTGATACATAGCATTTTGCATATTATTTGACAAGCCATTGGAAAGAACAATAACATGCAAAAAGTATGAGTATGAATCTGAACAAATTTACCATTAAGACACAAGAAGCGGTCCATGAAGCGGTGAATAGAGTTCAACGCCAGGGACAACAAGTAATAGAACCAGAACACCTTCTCAGCGGAGTGCTGAAAGTAGGCGAACAGGTGACGCGTTTCCTTTTTCAGAAATTAGGAGTCAACGGCAATCTGATTCAACAGGCCATAGATGCTCAAATAAACAGTTTGCCACGAGTGCAAGGAGGAGAACCCTATTTGAGTCGCGAGACCAACGAAATACTGGCAAAGGCCGAAGACATTGCCTCGCACAATGGGGATGAATTTGTATCGTTGGAGACATTGCTACAAGCCTTCCTTTGCAGCAAGACTACAGCAGGAAAAATACTGACAGATGCAGGCATCAACAAAGCCGATTTGGACAAAGCAATCCATGAGCTGAGAGGAGGTGAGAAAGTAAAATCGGAAAGTAGCGAATCCGCCTACAAAAGCCTTTCGAAATACGCAAGGAATCTTGTGGACGAGGCAAGACAAGGTAAATTGGACCCTGTAATCGGCAGAGACGAGGAAATACGACGCGTGCTTCAAATTCTGAGTAGAAGAACAAAGAACAATCCTATCCTAATCGGTGAACCAGGAACAGGAAAAACGGCTATCGTAGAAGGATTGGCACATCGAATCTTGCGCGGAGACGTACCTGAGAATCTAAAAGACAAGCAGTTGTTCAGCCTCGACATGGGTGCACTGATAGCAGGCGCCAAATACAAAGGTGAATTCGAAGAACGTCTGAAAAGCGTAGTCAACGAAGTGACAAAAAGTGAGGGGCAAATCATCTTATTCATTGACGAGATACACACACTCGTAGGAGCCGGAAAAAGCGAAGGTGCGATGGATGCTGCCAATATCCTGAAACCAGCATTGGCACGAGGAGAATTGCGTAGCATAGGTGCCACCACATTGGACGAATATCAGAAATATTTTGAAAAAGACAAAGCCTTGGAACGACGTTTCCAAACCGTGATGGTGGACGAGCCTGACACACTGAGTACCATCAGCATCCTTCGAGGTCTAAAGGAACGTTACGAGAATCACCACAAGGTAAGAATTCAAGACGATGCGATTATTGCTGCAGTGGAATTATCAAACAGATACATCACAGAACGTTTCCTACCCGACAAAGCCATTGACCTGATGGATGAAGCTGCCGCCAAACTGCGAATGGAACGCGACTCAGTACCGGAAGAGTTGGACGAAATAACCCGAAGGTTGAAACAGTTGGAAATCGAGAGAGAAGCCATCAAACGAGAAGGGAATCCAGAGAAATTGGAACTCCTAAACAAGGAAATATCCAACTTGCAAGAAGAAGAGAATCAGTTCCAGTCAAAATGGCAAGGCGAGAAGGAACTTGTCAACAAGATCCAACAAAACAAGCAACAGATTGAACAGCTGAAATTTGAATCTGAGCGTGCAGAACGCGAGGGTGACTACGGGAAAGTGGCAGAAATCCGATATGGAAAACTGCAGGCATTGGAAGATGAAATCCATTCCATACAAGCACAACTAAAAGTAGCCCAAGGAACTGAGGCTATGGTGAAAGAAGAAGTGACAGCCGATGACATTGCAGATGTGGTAAGCCGTTGGACGGGAATACCTGTCAGCAAAATGCTCCAAAGTGAACGTGAAAAATTATTACATCTTGAAGAAGAACTTCATCATCGGGTAATCGGTCAGGAAGAAGCCATTTCGGCGGTCAGCAATGCTGTACGACGTAGCAGAACTGGATTACAAGACCCAAAACGTCCCATTGGCAGTTTCATTTTCTTAGGTACCACAGGAGTCGGGAAGACGGAACTGGCAAAAGCATTGGCAGATTACTTATTCGACGACGAGAGTATGATGACACGTATCGACATGAGTGAATATCAGGAGAAATTCAGTGTGACTCGCTTGATTGGAGCCCCTCCAGGATACGTAGGATACGAAGAAGGTGGCCAACTGACAGAAGCCGTTCGCAGAAAGCCATACCAAGTAATTCTATTCGACGAAATAGAAAAGGCACATCCTGATATTTTCAACACATTGTTGCAGGTATTGGATGACGGGCGTCTGACGGACAGCAAAGGACGAACCGTAAACTTCAAGAACACCCTCATCATCATGACAAGCAACCTGGGAAGTCAACTTATCCAAGGAAGCACCGACCACGAAGCGGCAGCCCAAAAGGTAATGGAAATGCTCAAGAAAACCATCCGTCCTGAATTTCTCAACAGGATAGACGAAACGATTGTATTCAAACCACTGACACAAGGAGAAATCAAGCAAGTGGTAATGCTACAGATCAACAGCTTGCAGAAGATGCTCGAAGAGAATGGTATTCGATTGAGAATGGAGGACTCTGCCATTGAATATTTGGCGCACGAAGGGTATGACCCCGATTATGGGGCAAGGCCTGTAAAAAGAGCCATCCAACGACTTCTGTTGAATGATTTGAGTAAGACTTTGTTGGGAAATTCCATAGACAGGAACAGGGCCATCATCGTGTCATACGATGGGGATAAACTAAATTTTAGCAACTAAGCGTATGCAGAAACTGGAAGTCATTGCACATATACACACGGATTTCAAGACAAAGTTTGGAATACCCAGACAAAGCGGACTTGTAAAAGGGCTCTTAGGGACAATCACCTTTGAACCTACCTATCGAAACATAGAAGCCTTCCGAGGATTGGAAGGCTTTTCCCATATCTGGCTATTGTGGGATTTCTCAGAAGCCCACCGCTCTGACAACAGTTGGTCACCCACTGTACGGCCTCCCATGTTGGGAGGCAACCAAAGGATGGGGGTGTGGGCTACACGCTCCCCTTTCCGTCCCAATTCTATTGGACTGTCCTCTGTACGACTTGTTGACATCCAATTGCACACTCAGCAAGGCCCCAAACTGATCGTGGAAGGAGCCGATCTCATGGATGGGACACCCATTTACGACATCAAACCATACCTCCCTTTTACGGATAGCCACCCAGATGCAACAGGCGGGTTTGCACAAGTCGCAAACGACACTATCGAGCCTCTACAAGTCACCATTCCAGATTCTATATTGATGCGACTTCCTAAAGAGAAACAGGATTCCCTGAAAGAAATTCTTCAAGCGGATCCCCGACCTCACTATCAGAAAGACGACACACGCATCTATACCATGGAATTTGCCGGAATAGAAATACATTTTCAGATAGCAGGTAATAACGTTCAAGTTCTTCCATAAATATCTTTGCGACCAACATGCTTTTGTGAAAAAATATTGACAACACCCCATTTTTTCATTACGAACGGATTACGAACGGATTACGAAGGAATTACGAAGGGATAAATAGAGAGAAAAATTTACTATTTTTGCACCTGCCCAAAACAATTCCTCGGCCAAAGGTGTAGAGATTTACGTCCCATGAAACAGGAAAGATTCTGCTGTTAAACTCAGAATTCGTTGTTTTTTTTATAAATAGTGATTTTTTTTGAGAAATATTTTGCTCAATATAAAAAAGTCAATACCTTTGTCCACAAAATATAATAATATTGCGAATGGATATAAAGCAAGAGTGAAGAATTCAGAAACAATTATTAACTAACTTTTATAACAACAATGAAAAAAAGATTTATTCGTTTGTTCATGTTTGCAACAGTTCTGGCAAGCATGACTACAATGAACTCCTGTAAGGATTACGATGAAGGTCGTGTGGACGATCTGAGTAAAGAACTGCAGAGACAGAATGGAGAGTTAATCAATCAGAAAACGACATTGACGAATTTGATCAAGGCTCAAGATGATTCAATCCAAGCTATGAAAGCGAAGTTTGAAGCAGCATTGGCCAACATCAAGCAATGCACATGTGACCCCAATGCTGTTACAACAAAGATTAGTCAGGCACTTGACGAGTATGCTGCAGCAAATCCTTCTATCACCAGTGCTGAAGCAAATACCATCATCACAAATGCAATAGCAAGTTACATTGCACAGCATCCTGGTGGCATTCAACAAGCTGAGATAGAAAATATCGTCAACCAAGCATTGAACAACTATTGCACCAAGGCAGAGTTGCAGGATGTTATCACTGCACTGAACAACGCTCATACAGCAGCATTGAACGCGCTGAATGGCAAGGCTGACAAATCCGACTTGGACGGCAAGGCTGACAAGTCTGAGGTAGAGGCTCTCACAAGCACTATCAATCAGTTGAACCAGGCAATTGTTACCGCTCAAGCTAAGGCAGATCAGGCTTACGACTTGGCTAACCAAGCAATGGAGCTGGCAAAAGCAAACGGTCAGTCGATAGAGGACTTGAAGACTACTATCAACGAGTTGTCTGCACTCGCCAATTCTTTACCAGGTATCATCACTGCTTGGACAGACCAGATGACACAACTCACCACACAAGCCGCAGATGCTTACGAGGCTGCAACAATAGCCAACAACAAAGCTGACCAATTGCAGGCATTGTACGACGAACTTTCCAATAGAGTAAACACAATCGCAGCACAAGGATATGATGATTCTCAATTGAAGGCAAAGGATGAGCAGTTGGCAAGCGACATTGCAGCACTTTCTGATAAGGTAAAGGATATGGCCACAAAGCAGGACATCGCCGCTGCCTTGGCTTACGCATTTGATGTATTCAATGCATGTATGGCATACACCGATGAAGCAGTAAAAGTTGCAGCAAAGGAGATTGAAGAAAGTGTTGACAACAAATTGGATGATCTGAAGAACACGCTCGAGAATGCAGACGAACAACTCAAGCAAGAGATTATCAACAATTTGACACAAGCATATCAGAATGCAGACGAACAACTCAAGCAAGAAGTTATCAACAATCTGACACAAGCATATCAAGATGCAGATGGTCAGCTAAAGCAAGAACTGCAAGAAGCCATCAATCAGATTGAATCCACCTTCAATTTGAAGTTAGGCGATCTGCAATCCGCATTTGAAGCAGCAGATTCTCAACTTCAGGATCAAATTGACGGACTGAACGCAGATCTGAACGAAGTAAATGACAAAATAGACAACATCAACTCTGCTATCAGCAGATTGACTGAAAAGGCAAGCAAGCAAATCACAAGCATTGAACTGCAAGGTACAATCAATCCTGTATTTGGATATGCATCATTGCCATTGGGTATCACGTCCAATATTCTTTTAGGATATTATGGAGCAAATGAGAGTAAGACCTATTTCCCCACAACACGCACATCTGATTTGGTATATAAAGATGTACCATTGACTGACAAAGACGCTGAAATGTTGGGCAGTTCGGTTGAAAGTTTCACTGCGCCTGGTGGTACTACTTTCTTGGGTCAAGAAGGTAATGCTGGAAAAATCTATCTGACTGTAAACCCCAACACAGTAGATTTCACAGGAACACAATTCTCATTGGTAAACAGTTTGGACGAAATATCAGGTATTAAATTAGGTACATTAAAGCCATGCAAAGAGAAACTGACCTTTGGTTACACACGTGCAGATGTAGAAAGCAATAGCAACAACGCATTCTACGAAGCTACTGCTACCATAACAGAAGAAGGCCTCCCCAATGTTCAACTAAAATTGGACGAAGTTCTCAAACAGACTGTATGGGATTATTTGTATGCTTTCAAGGATAAGGGTGTAAGTGCAGTAAAAGATATCAACTTGACTGGTATGGCACAATTACTCTACAATCAATTCGATGGCCTGATGGACGCAAATGCCGTAAAGGCAAGTTGGACTGATCAAGAGAACACTATTCATAGTGCATATTCTAAGTATGGAATTGCAGCAGCTGCTGTACATCCTCTGTCATACGCATTCCTCTACGATCAGAAATTTGGTAAATTAAAGAAAATCAATCCTATTTCAGATGCTATTCTCAGCAAGATTGTCAGCAAGGAAGATTTGAATTTGGGTTTGGGTACTATCAATATTTCGCTTGATTTGGGCCTCACTTTCCCGGCTTACAACATTGATATGAGTGGCGTTAATTTCAACAATTTCACTGTAACTGTTCAAGATGTTCAAATCAACGATTTAGGAACATTATCATTTAGCGTAGATGTACCTGAAAGTGGTACTATAAACGGCACTTCTGTAGACTTTACAACTAAAACTTTGAAATTCACTTCTGACAGTACAGATATAGATATGACAGACTATCTTGATTTGACTGTTATGAAAGATACATTGCAGGCCCAATTAAACTCCGCACTTAAAAAGTGTGCAGCAGACATGACAACAAGTACACGTAATAGTCTGCAAACAATGATGGGTCAGTTTGAGACAGCAATTGAGAGCTCTGTAAATAGTTTGATGAATGATGTACAGACTCAAATTAACACTCAATTGGCAAGCAAAGCAACTGATATCAACAATCAGATTAACGGACAGCTCACCAATGTGCAGACAGTAATAAATAACGCATACGATAAAGCTAATAACAAGTCAAAGACTTATGTGGCCAAGGTAAATCGAATCATAAACAAAGTGAATGCTTTGACAAATAGATTGAATAATTATTTGGACAATATCAATGCAATGACACAGGTATGCTTGATGTACGAAACCAACGATGGTATATTCCACGTTGTCAGCGAAGATCGTATGCTTGCAACTCCATTGGTTGGTAATGGTGCCATCGAATTGCTTCCCACGTCATTGACCGCAGAAATTGCAGTTCCTGCATTCAAAAAGTTCGTTGCAGTTACCAACGTATGGAAAGATGGAAATAGCGCACAGAATGGTGACGCAGAGTGCAGAAGCGTATTGGAAGCAACCAACAATAAAGTCTATACAACAGAAGATGGTGAACAGATTAAATATATGAACACCGTACTTGAAGGAGGACGCTACAATATTGTATTCGAACCTGCTGCTTCTGGATACATCTACGAAATCTTCTATTCCGCATTGGATTACACTGGCAAGATTTCTCAGCGTAAGTTCTATGTTTCTGTAAAATAAATTATAGGAAGAGGGTCAATGTCACAAATCAAAATGTGACATTGACTCAAATCCAATAAAAACAAAAGATTATGAATTTCAAGAAAACATTGTTAACTGTATTGTTGGCCGTTAGCAGTTCTGCAATTTTGGCACAACAGACATGTACAGAGACCGTGTTCAATCCACACTGGTACATACGTGCTCAGGGGGGCGGTCAATATACGTTAGGAGAAGTTGGTTTTTCTGATCTTCTCTCTCCCAATGCACAAATAGCAGCAGGTTATAACTTTACCTCTGTTTGGGGAGCACGACTTGGAGTGAATGCTTGGCAAAGTAAAGGCGGTACCGAATTGTTTGGCCAGGATTACAAATGGAAATACAATTATGTAGCTCCCACTGTTGATGCAACCATCAACTTGACAAATTTGTTAGGTGGTTTCAACGCAAAGCGTCTTTGCGATTTGACCCTCTTCGCTGGTTTAGGTGCAAACATTGCTTTTAGTAATGGTGAGGCCGCAACTGCCAACAATGCAATTCAGGCAGTTGATCCTTCCGCTAAATTGAACTATTTGTGGGATGGCACAAAGACTCGCTTGGTTGGTCAAGTAGGCTTGGATTTGGATTTCAATATCAGCAAGGTTGTTGCCATAGGTCTGGAGCTTTCAGCCAACACTTTGGGTGACAAGTACAATTCTAAGAAGGGCGGAAATACAGATTGGTACTTCAATGGTTTAGTAGGTGTTAAGGTTAATTTGGGCAAATCCACAAAGGAACAACCCAAAGAATGCCAGAAGCCTGTAGAGCGCATTGTCGAGAAGATTGTAGAGAAGCCAGTTGAAAAGATTGTTTACCGCGATCGTGAAGTTGAGAAGAAAGCAGAGCCATTGCGTCGCGAGGTATTCTTCAAGATCAACAGTTCAAAGATTTCTACAGCTGAAACATGTAAAGTAGAAGATGTAGCAAATTACCTCAAAGCCAATCCTAACGCAAAGGTTTGCATCACAGGTTATGCTGACAAGGGCACAGGTAACGCAAGCATCAACAAGAATTTGTCCGTACGTCGTTCTGCTGCTGTAGCCAAGATGCTGAAGGAAAAATTCGGTATCTCTGAAGATCGTATCAACACTGAAAGCAAGGGTGATTTGGAACAACCATTTGCAGAGAACAATAAGAATCGTGTTAGTATCTGCATTGCTCAGTAATAATTAATTATCTCACTTATAGGCCTGCCTTTGAAATACGAAAAAACAAAGGCAGGTCTGTTTTTTCTTTATATAGAATGAAAAAAATTACGTGCATTCTTGCAACAATACTCCTTCCACTTGTCACATTTGCACAGTTGAATGGCGATGGATATTATCGTGTCAGAAACTATAAGACCCAACGATACATCTATGTATGTGACAATACAGGAAAGATTAATGTCGCCACTACGTCAGCCGATATGGGCGCTATCCAATTATGGAAAGGCGAAGAAAAAAAATTATCCGATCCTGCCTCAATTATATACATTCAGGATGTATCTAAGACTAAAAGTTATTATGATTTAAAAAGTCAAGGAACAGGAGTACACCAAATTATTGGGTATTACGTAAAGGTATATGAAAAATCATCCGGTCGCTATCAAGTTTATGCAGAAGGAAAATACCTGGATGATGAAGAAACAAGTAATGTACCAGATGGAAAATTGGGGACTACAAACAAAGGAGATTATAGGAATTGGGAGGTCTTTCCTCTAAATGAAACAGATAACTATTTTGGTGTAGTACCGACTATTGAATCCAATGGGAAATACTACAAACCATTCTATGCGGCATTCCCATTTACTTTGAGTGAAGGAATGAAAGCCTATTACGTCAGTAAAGTGTATTCCGATGCAGCTATTATTTCCGAAATCTCAGGAACAATACCATCATCAACTCCTGTCCTCATTGAATGTTCTTCAAAAACTATTTCGAGCAACAAACTTAACTTAGAGTTGCAAGATGGTACAAAACTTTCAGGAAATCAATTGAAGGGAGTCTATTTCAATAACGAAGACCGCATTAAGTCAAAAGATGCACGAACTGCATATAATGCATCTACAATGCGTATTCTTTCAGTAAAAGATGGTAAACTATGCTTCACCACAAGTAAAAGCCTGGGTTACTTACCTGCAAATGAATCGTATCTGAGTGTTTCTGCAGGCACTGTCGAGACACTCCCCATTATGACCGAAGAAGAATACAATGCGAATAAATATGTCTCATCTATTCAATTGGATAAATCTTCCTTGAATCTAAAGGAAGCAGAAACTGCAAAATTGACAGCAACACTTCTACCAGAGAATGCCAAGGATAAATCTGTCACATGGAGTTCATCAGATTCTAATGTAGCAACAGTAGATAACAACGGGTTAGTCACAGCTATTAATGCAGGAACTGCACAAATTACTGCAAAGACAAACGATGGATCTAATCTGACTGCAA
>DCHV01000003.1:14206-14464 GCA_002314945.1 Prevotellaceae bacterium UBA1743 | reverse complement strand
ATTTGAAAGAAGCAGAGTCTGCAACCTTGACTACCACAATTCTGCCAGAGAATACCAAGAACAAATCTGTTACATGGAGTTCTTCGGATGAAAATGTAGCAACGGTAGATAACAATGGACTTGTCACAGCAGTCAAAGCAGGAACCGCACAAATCACAGCTAAGACGAACGATGGATCTAATCTGACTGCAACATGTACTGTAAACGTTACTGAGGTTCTCGTTAATTCAATTCAGTTGAACGTATCCACATTAGATT
>DCHV01000003.1:13991-14181 GCA_002314945.1 Prevotellaceae bacterium UBA1743 | reverse complement strand
ATTTGAAAGAAGCAGAGTCTGCAACTTTGACTGCCACAATTCTTCCTGAGAATGCCAAGAACAAATCTGTTACATGGAGTTCTTCGGATGAAAATGTAGCAACGGTAGATAACAATGGACTTGTCACAGCTGTCAAAGCAGGAACTGCACAAATCATAGCTAAGACGAACGATGGATCTAATCTGACTGC
>DCHV01000003.1:0-13911 GCA_002314945.1 Prevotellaceae bacterium UBA1743 | reverse complement strand
CGTATCCACATTAGATTTGAAAGAAACAGAGTCTGCAACCTTGACCGCAACACTTCTGCCAGAGAATGCGAAGAACAAATCTGTTACATGGAGTTCGTCAGATGTGAATATAGCAACAGTGGACAACAATGGACTTGTTACAGCTATCAAGGCAGGTACTGCACAAATCACGGCTACTACTTGTGATGGGACAAACTTAAGTGCATCATGTGATATCAATGTATCGATTATGCCTGTTTCCAGCCTCACTCTTGACCAGAACATGGTAGAACTAATCGTTGAAAACAAGATCACAATCATTGCAGATATTCTTCCAACTACTGCATCAATCAAAACATTGGAATGGAGTTCTGACAATTCTGAGGTTGCTTCCGTAGATGAAACTGGTACAGTCACAGCACTCCAACCTGGTACTGCAACCATTTCCGCTACTACTACAGATGGTTCAAACATCGTAGCATATTGTTACATTACCGTGAAATACGGAGCTGGTTTGAATTCCATTACTGACAACAATTCAGACAATCAGATATTCAATATCAATGGTACAAAAATGTATGAATTACCAAAAAGAGGTTTCTACATCCAAGGCAAGCGAAAAGTTTTCGTGAAATAAACGGATCCAACAAAAAAGGCTCAGTAAGTGACTGAGCCTTTTTTGTTTCTATTGAATTTGTCAAAAGAGTCTTCGAGTTATCCTAAAATCAAGAACAGGATAGACTTTCATATTTCTCATGATGTTCACGTAATTCTTAATCTGTTCTGATTTGATATCATAAACATCCCGTTCCAAATCCACTCCATCGTGGGCAATCACTCGGGGAGTGCCACCCCAGAACATGACTCCGCAATCGAAAGAACAGCTATATTTCTTATCCTTAGTAATAGGACCGCCATAACCAAAACCGACATAAGGTTTGACCACATTTGTTTTCATACGAACTATCACACGATTTTTCTCGTTTGGATAAATAACGTGGTCTTCCCCTTTCTTTACTTCTGTTCCATCAGCCAAAGTCATATCATATTTGTACTTACCTACATACATACCCATTCTTCCAAGCGAAAGAAACTTTTCATTCACTTCAGGAGGAAATTCCAACCCTGCAATAATTTCTTCCTCATTGAGGATTTTATTGTACATATTGTTGTAAATTGCAACCGCCATGAGTGACGTCATGGCATCTATCGAGTTTTCTGCGTATGCGGATTGGGAAGAACCAATAAACATACCTGCTGTAAAATGCCATTTTTTGTTTCTAAACGGAAACACATCCACCATGAACTTGAAATTGTTCATAGTTGGTTTTCCTATCATATCTACATGATTTTCTACCTGATAACCAGTAAAATCCTTTAGATAGGAGGCCAAACGCTGAAAACGGCTTTCACTCAATTCCAAACTATCACCAACCTGAACACCAAATTTCATTTTATATTGGAAATGAGGAGTAAAGGTTCCTCCTGCACGAACCTGAAGATACTCACCTGCCGGCATTGCCAAATCAAATCCCAAACCACTGGTTCCTGCAGTAAGAGAAAGATCCAAATGATTGAAATAATTGTCCGTTTTTTTAGGCTTCGTTAATAACGATTCATAGGTATTTGCCTGTTGTGCATAGGTTTCTCCTATACAGAAAGCGGAAGCCAGTAACAATGTTGTTTTAAGAACTCTCATAATATTTATTTTGACAATAGAAATGACTTGAAGTCTGCAAATTCACGAGATATCTGAACACTCTGCTTCTTACCTTTCATGAAAGCAGCCAATCGAGAGGGAATCTCCACCTCTCCGTCAATAATAGAATCCACTGTATCCTTAAATTTAGCAGGATGTGCTGTTTCCAAGAATACGCCCACTTCACCCTCGGAAAGACCTTCTTGCAAAGCGCGGAAACCACATGCTCCATGAGGATCCAATTGGTAGCCCGTTTGATTGAGACATTCACGGATAGTATCTTCTATCTGACTGTCTTGATACGTGGCACCCGAGATATCGTTACAAATTGCCTCATGTGAATTACCATAGAGATCCAATATACGCGCAAAATTACTGGGATTACCCACATCCATGGCATTAGCTATGGTTTGGACACTTGCTTGAGGTTGGTACTTTCCTGTCTTCAGATACTGGTAAAAGACATTATTGGCATTATTTGCTGCAATGAATCGCTTAACTGGAAGTCCCATCCGTTTTCCGAAAAGTGCACTACAGATATTGCCAAAATTTCCACTCGGCACACACATTACCAAATTTTCAGCCAATCCGCGTTTCTTCATCTGAGCATAGGCATAGAAATAGTAGAAAGACTGTGGCAGGAAACGAGCTACATTGATACTATTTGCGCTTGTCAACTTCATGTGATGATTCAGTTCCTCATCCATGAAAGCATTTTTCACCAACGCTTGACAATCATCAAAAACTCCATCCACTTCCAAGGCCGTGATATTCTGACCGAGCGTCGTGAACTGACATTCTTGTATGGGACTCACTTTCCCTTTTGGATAGAGCACATACACATGGATACCTTGAACTCCAAGAAAGCCATTCGCTACGGCCGATCCTGTGTCACCACTGGTGGCCACGAGTACGTTCACGAGTCGATTGTTGTTTTCTTTCTTATTGAAGTAGCCCAACAAACGTGCCATGAAACGAGCCCCTACATCCTTGAACGCGAGTGTAGGGCCATGAAACAGTTCCAATGAATAGATCTTTTCCGTGACAGGAACCACTGGAACATCAAAAGAAAGCGTATCACATACAATCTCTCGCAATGTATCAGATGGGATATCCTCTCCAAAAAAGGCGTCTGCCACAGTATATGCAATCTCTTGGAATGTCATATCCTGAATCCGGTCAAAGAAAGAAGAAGGAAGGGGTTTAATCCGTTCTGGCATATACAAGCCCTTATCCTCAGCTAATCCCTTGACTACCGCCTTTTCCAGTGTGGCAAGTGGTGCCTTGCCGTTAGTACTATAATATTTCATATTCAATGTTAATTCATAAATGTTTGAATAAACTCATTTCCTTCCAACAAACCATACGCTCCATCCTGAGAAGCCACTTCATCAAATGTCTGTACTGAGTCAGGTATAATTCCAGGATAATAAATACAGAAAGGAATGGGTTCTGCTGTATGAGTTCGCAACGCACACGGAGTAGGATGATCAGGAAGCAGAGCAATTGCGACTGGTTCCGACCATTGCGATAAAGTCTCCATAATGGGAGCCAGTATTCGGTGGTCCAAATCCGTAATGGTCTTTAATTTCAATTGCACATCACCTTCGTGTCCTGCCTCATCGCTTGCTTCGACATGCAGATACACAAAATCGTCTGTTTTGAGGGCTTCAAGGGCGGCCAAAGCCTTTCCCTCGTAATTCGTATCATACAATCCAGTGGCACCCTGTACCTCTATTACTCGCAATCCTGCATAATGTCCAATACCCCTAATCAGGTCAACTGCCGTGATGACAGCACCACGATGAATAGATGGGTATGTCTTTGTCAGAGGAGTCATCTGGGGACGATATCCCCCACCCCATGGCCAAATACTATTGGCTGGATCCTGACCATTGGCAATTCGCTGTAGATTCAATGGATGGTCCTTGAGCAATTCTTGACTACGACACACCAGATCAAGGAGTAAGTCTGCCGTTTCCTTTGCCTCTGGGATTTCCTCTTTCAACAAATAATCACGGAATGGTTTCCCTGGTATGTCATGCGGTGGTGTGCATTTCAAGTGTTTGTCACCTCCTTTAACAACCAACAGATGACGATATTGTACTCCTGTGTAGAAATGGACACGCTCAGATCCTAATTTTTCCTGCAGGAAACGAATCAGCACATCCCCTTCTGCAGTTTCCAACCTTCCACAGGAATGATTCTTCAGAATATCCCCTTCGAGGCATACAAAATTACACCGCAATGCCAAATCACCCTCTTCGAGTTCTACACCAATACTTGCAGCCTCCAGAGGTCCTCTTCCTTCAAACACGAGATGTTGGTCATATCCCAATATACTACTATTGGCCACCTCGCTTCCTGGATGGAAGCCTTCTGGAACTGTTTTCAGCCGTCCGTTACGTCCCATGCGCGCCAAGGCATCAAAATGAGGTGTATCAGCATATTGCAGGAGAGTCTTCCCGCCTAACGATTCCACTGGCCAATCTGCCATGCCATCTCCCAAAACAATCAAATGCTTCATCTGTTTTCCAAGACAAAACTATGCTAATGACATAATGTCGGCAAAGACACCTGCAGCCGTCACACTCGCTCCTGCTCCATATCCCTGTATCAGCATGGGGTATTCCTTGTAACGTTCGGTGGTGAGCATCACGATATTATTGGATCCCTCCAAGTCATAGAAAGGATGACGTTTGTCCACTTCCTGCAGAGAGACGCTTGCACAACCTGCTTCGTACTTGGCCACGAATCGCCAACGTTTTTCTTCTGCCTCAAGAACTTGTCTTCGTTTCTCAAAGTCCTCATCCAACGAAGGCAGATTTTCCCAGAAATCCTCCATCGAGCCATCGAAGAACTGTTGTGGCACAAACAAGTTGGCCTCCACATCCGACTGATTTATCTCGTATCCCGCTTCACGCGTTAGAATCACCAACTTGCGCATCACATCCTTTCCACAGAGGTCTATTCTCGGATCTGGTTCACTATATCCTTCGGCCTTAGCCATACGAACAGTCTCGCTGAAAGGCACATCCGCAGCAATTTTATTGAAGATGAAATTCAGCGTACCACTCAGCACAGCCTCTATTCTGAGTATCTTATCTCCGCTGTTGCGAAGGTCGTTGATGGTGCGAATAATGGGAAGTCCTGCACCCACATTTGTCTCGAAGAGGAACTTCACGCCACGACGTTGTGCGATAGTTTTCAGTTCTCTGTAATCCTCGTAATCACTGCTGGCCGCAATCTTGTTGGCAGCTACTACATGAATGTTATGGGAGAGGAATTCCTTGTACAAACCTGCCACATCAGGACTTGCCGTACAATCCACAAAGACGCTGTTGAAAATATTCATTCCTATCACCTCGTCATGCAAGCGTTGAATGCTGCTATCAGCCGAAGCCGCCAACTGTTCCTTGTAATTTGCCAGTTCAAGCCCCTCGCGATTAAACATTGCCTTGTGTCCACTGGCAATACCTACCACATTCAGTTTCACGCCTACCTCACGCATCAGTTTTTCTTTCTGCTGATGAATCTGCTCAATCAGGCTTCCACCCACCGTACCTACACCTGTGATGAAAAGGTTCAGCACCTGATATTCACTCAAGAAGAATGAATCGTGAATTACATTCAGGGATTTGCGGAGCAACCTCCCTTCCACCACAAAGGATATATTCGTTTCACTGGCGCCTTGTGCACACGCGATGACACTGATACCATTGCGTCCCAGCGTACCGAAAAGTTTACCTGCAATACCTGGGGTATGTTTCATATTTTCGCCCACGATAGCCACCGTAGCCAGTCCCTTCTCTGCCAACATCTCATACATTGCCCCCATCTCAATTTCCTTCTGGAATTCCTCGTTCAAGACTCGGCAGGCTGCATCTGCATCTTCGTCTCTCACACCGATACTGGTACTGTTCTCGCTGCTCGCCTGACTCACCATAAACACACTGATGCCATTATTGGCCAAGCAACTGAAGATACGACGGTTCACGCCTATTACGCCCACCATGCTCAATCCACTCACCGTAATCAGGCAAGTACCGCTGATGCTTGAGATCCCCTTGATAGCCTTCTCACTGCTTTCTACCATTTGTTTGATGATTGTACCAGGAGCATCGGGATTGAAAGTATTCTTCACGAGGATAGGAATATTCTTCACACACACCGGATAGATGGTAGGAGGATAAATGACCTTTGCACCAAAGTTACACAACTCCATTGCCTCCACGTAGGACAATTCATTGATCACGTAGGCATGAGGAATCACACGAGGATCGGCCGTCATGAAGCCATCCACATCTGTCCATATTTCCAGTGCTGAGGCATCCAAGGCTGCAGCAATGATACTGGCGGTGTAATCCGAGCCTCCTCGACCGAGGTTGGTAGTCTCGCCACTCACCACATCCGAACTGATAAAACCAGGCACCAGACTCACACTGGGTATTTCCTTCCAAGTCTCACGTACCAGATTTGCTGTCAATTCACTTGCAAGTACATTACGTCCCGCCTTCACTTCCGTCTTGATAAATTCGCGGCTATCATACCATTCTGCTCCCTCGATGAGCGTAGCGGCAATACGACTGCTGATGCGCTCTCCATAACTAACGATGGCAGCATTGGTTTTCGGGGTAAGGTCGCGTATCAAATACACACCCTGGTAAATACTACGCAACTCCTCCAACAAATCCTTCACAACTGCTCGAAGCGTTTCATGCTTGCGACGATCCTTGATGATGGTATCTATCATTTGCTCATGACGGGTGGCCAACTGCCAGAACGACTGCTGGTACATAGCATCCCCATTCACGGCTTGCTTGCTTATGCGAATCAATTCATCCGTTATTCCCGAAAGAGCGCTTACCACTACTATCACTGGCTCCTTCTGGGACTCAACAATCTTTTTTACATTCAAAATGCTTTCCACGGAACCTACGGATGTTCCGCCAAATTTCAACACTTTCATTCTTTCTCTTATTGTATTATGTGTATTATCCGATTTAAAGTGCAAAAATACGAATAAATTCGCTAACGTCCCGACAAAAGAAAAATTATTTCTACTTTTGCGACAACATTTACGTATATGATCCGAGAAATACAACTTCGCATTCTTCCCCAGGAAGCGTTTGACGAGCGCTCCATTTTGGCTTATCTCCAGCGTGAACAGGGTATCAAGGCCACAGCAGCACGTGTACTGAAACGTAGTATTGATGCCCGCCAACGCACGGTGTACATCAACCTCACGTTACGCATCTACACAGGAGGAGACAAACCACAGGAGGAACCCTTCTCCCCCATCATGTATCACGACGTCAGCCATCGTCCATCCGTCATCGTAGTTGGAGCGGGCCCTGGAGGCCTTTTCGCTGCATTGAGACTGATTGAGCTCAACCTGCGTCCTATCGTTGTCGAAAGGGGCAAGGATGTACGAGAACGGAAGAAGGACATCGCTCTGATTCGTCCTTCACAAGAAGTCAATTCAGAAAGCAACTACTCTTTCGGCGAAGGCGGAGCAGGTGCTTACAGCGACGGTAAACTCTACACCCGAAGCAAGAAAAGAGGAGATTCTGAAAAGATTCTCAAGGTGTTTGTCCAGCATGGTGCCAACCCCAACATATTGGTGGACGCCCATCCTCATATCGGAACCGACCGTTTGCCTCGCGTAATCGAGAACATGCGCAACACCATTCTCCAATGCGGTGGAGAGGTTTATTTCCAGACCAAGATGACTTCTATCTGTATCAGAAACGAGCGAGTGGAAGGCATCGAAGTGGAACATCTCGACCGTTCCGAAGATCGCAATTCATTTCTACCTTCTCAGGCTGTCATTTTAGCCACAGGCCATTCAGCACGCGATGTATATCGATGGCTTTACGATCATGCGATTCATATCGAGTCCAAAGGCTTAGCCATCGGAGTCAGGTTGGAGCATCCTGCAGAATTGATAGACCAAATACAATACCATTCACGTCAGGGACGAGGCAAATGGTTGCCTGCTGCAGAATACAATCTCGTGCAACAAGTAGATGGACGTGGCGTGTATAGTTTCTGCATGTGCCCTGGAGGATTTGTAGTACCTGCTGCAAGCGGCCCCGAGCAGATTGTAGTCAACGGGATGAGCCCAAGCAACAGAGGAGGAAAATGGAGCAACAGTGGCATCGTAGTAGAGATGCACCCCGAGGATGTGTCAGAGCATCCCACACCCCTCACCATGCTTGAATATCAGGAAGAACTCGAGCGCCAATGTTGGCTGCAAGGCAACCGGAAACAGACTGCCCCCGCACAACGGATGACGGATTTTGTAAACAATCGTCTGAGTGCCGACTTGAATGCTTCATCCTATGCCCCTGGCCTCATTGCCAGCCCCTTGCATTTCTGGATGCCGGATTTCGTGAGCAAGCGACTGCAGGAAGCATTCCGCGCGTGGGGACGGCAGAAACATGGTTTTCTCACAGCCGAAGCCACAGTGATTGGTGTGGAGACTCGTACAAGCAGTCCAATTCGTATCATTCGCGACGCCACATCCCTGCAACATATCAGTTTGTCTGGCCTCTTCCCTTGTGGCGAAGGGGCAGGCTATGCAGGAGGCATTGTCAGTGCCGGAGTGGATGGCGAACGTTGTGCCGAAGCCTGTCTGAACTACCTATCCGAATAATTCCCTCACTGCCTCCACTACACGTCGTACAGGCACCAATTCTATCGAATATTGGGCAGGATTCAGGCCACTCATATTGAATTTGGGCAGTATCATCCGTTGGAAGCCCAGTTTCTGTGCCTCTGCGATACGTTGTTCGATGCGTGCCACAGGACGTATCTCTCCGCTTAATCCCACTTCGCCTGCCATGCACACATTTCCTTCGATAGGCATATCCCCGTTACTGCTCAGTACCGAGGCTATCACACTCAGGTCGATGGCAGGGTCTGTCACGCGCAAACCACCTGCGATATTCAGGAAGACATCCTTCTGTGCCAATTTGAATCCCACCCTTTTCTCCAGCACAGCCAGAAGCATGTTCAATCTCCTGCTCTCGAATCCTGTTGTACTTCGCTGAGCCGTGCCGTATGCAGCTGTGCTGACCAATGCCTGCGTTTCTATCAGGAAAGGTCGAACCCCCTCGATAGCGCTTGCAATAGCTACGCCCGAAAGACCATCCCTATTGTCTGTCAACAGGAGTTCACTCGGATTCGTCACTTGTCGCAGACCATCATGACGCATCTCATAGATACCTATCTCGCTTGTGCTCCCGAAACGGTTCTTGATACTCCTCAGGATGCGGTACATGTAATGTTGGTCGCCCTCAAACTGGAGGACAGTGTCCACGATGTGTTCGAGCACCTTGGGCCCAGCCAAGGAGCCTTCCTTGTTGATATGCCCTATCAACATGATGCTCACTCCCCCACCCTTGGCATATTTCAGCAGGCTTGCCGCACACTCGCGTATCTGCGTCAGACTTCCTGGCGAAGACTCCACGCCTTCCGTTTGGATGGTTTGGATAGAGTCAATCACCACCAGATCGGGTTGTGTTTGCTCTATCTGATAGAAAATCTGTTCCAGACTCGTCTCACACAAGACAAGCAGTTCGTTTGTATCCTCTTGTGTCAGTCCCTGTTGCTTACGCAAGCGGTCAGCCCGTAGTTTGATTTGTCGCGCACTCTCCTCCCCACTCACATACAGCACTTTCTTTCCATCCAAGTGCAAGACCGTCTGTAGCACCAGCGTACTCTTTCCGATTCCAGGTTCTCCGCCCAGCAGAACGAGGCTACCTGGCACCATACCTCCTCCGAGCACACGATTCAGTTCCCCGTCTCTCATGTCCATGCGAGGTTCATCCTCGGCATGTATCTCGTGCATTCTCACTGGTATGGCATGTCGATCCACATCTGCCCCTGCTGCCTGCAGAGCAGCTCGTGTAGCCATCGACTGTGGTTTCTCGGCCTTGATCGTTATCTCCTTCATGGTGTTCCACCTATTGCAGGCAGGACACTTTCCCACCCATTTCAGGCTTTCTTGCCCGCAATAGTCACACACATACACTGTCTTATCCTTCTGAGCCATTCCTATATATCATGAAAATAAGGGTGAGAGTCTTTACACACGACAAGAAGAGAGTCATAAGGCTCTCTTCTTTGCGGTGTGTACGGGACTCGAACCCGTGACCCCATGCGTGACAGGCATGTATTCTAACCAGCTGAACTAACACACCGATTGCTCATTTGCGAGTGCAAATTTACGTACTTCTCGCGAAACGGCCAAACTTTTCCAATAAATAATTATACGAAAGTTGAAAAAATCATCCTTTCTGATAGAAATCGTGATACCACTCCGCGAATCGGCGAAGTCCATCCCTCAACGAAGTGGAAGGTTTGAAGCCGAAATCACGTTCCAAAGGCGTTGTATCTGCATACGTCACGGGTACATCCCCAAGCTGCATCGGTACAAGTTCTTTGTGTGCCTCGAAATCGTAATCCTCAGGCAGAACTCCGGCTCGAGTCAACTCTTCCTGTAGAATTTTCACGAAATCCAGCAGATTCTCGGGATGGTTGTTGCCAATGTTATACACCTTGTAGGGAGGCACAGGCAGTCCATCTTCGCCCACCTGACGTTCAGGAGCCTTGGCCATCACGCGCATCACGCCCTCCACGATATCATCCACGTATGTAAAATCTCTCAGACAGTTTCCGTAGTTGAATATCTTGATCGTCTCCCCTTTCAGCAATTTGTCGGTGAATCCGAAATAGGCCATATCAGGACGTCCAGCTGGGCCATAGACGGTAAAAAAGCGGAGTCCCGTACTGGGAATGTTGTACAGTTTGCTGTAGCAGTGAGCCATCAGTTCGTTGCTCTTCTTGGTAGCTGCATACAGACTTACCGGATTGTCCACTTTGTCATCCGTGGAATATGGAATCTTCTTGTTGCTGCCATACACCGAGGAGGAGGAAGCATACACCAGGTGTGACACGCCCTGCGCCCCATTATCGTAGGAATGGCGGCAAGCCTCCAGTATGTTGTAGAAACCGATTACGTTAGATTCCATATATACATCCGGATGAGAGATGCTATAGCGTACACCTGCCTGAGCAGCCAGATTCACCACGATCGAAGGACGATATTTCTCAAAAACATAGTTCACCAGGTCACGATCGGCAATAGAGCCTCTCTCGAAGACAAACCGATTTCCACCCGTCTGCAGATTTTGAGCCTTCTCTATTTCGGTCAATCTCCATTCCTTGATGGATACATCGTAATAGTCATTCACATTATCCACCCCTATCACCTCTACGTTTTCGCTCTCGCGAAGGAGGCGTAGTACCAGATTGGAGCCTATGAATCCAGCAGCTCCCGTCACCAATATGGTTGTATTTGAAAATTTCATATTTATAGACATTCGTGTTCTTGATTCGCTATTTTCTTACCGAGCCACAAAGGTACGCATTATTTCCCATTTTCCAACCATTTTGCATCAGAAAAGAACCTAAGCACCTTCACCTTGGATCAGTTACCGCCTGTATTTTTTACAGGAAGGGTAACTGTGACACTCTCACCTGAAGGAACATGGACTTTGGGCCAAAAGAAGGGACCATTCCAACCCAAAGAAGTTTCCCTGGCATAGGTGGAAGATTCTGCAAGAACCGAAATATCGCCATCCCGATAAGTGGGATTGGTGATTTCCAGTGTCACAGAATCAGCGTCACTGCTGACGATACGGGCGTCCACATGATCGAAGACCATCAGTTCGCCATTATCCGGAGTGACATAGATTCCCGGGTTCATGGTGGTATGCAGCATTGTACAGTTCTCCCACGCGATATTTGAGTCATTCTGAGGAATACGGCCGACATAGTCAGCACCCTCCCAGTCCCCGATATTGACACGTTCCGTCACATAGCCGAAGCTGCCCTCGCTCTGGATACGGTTATTTTCGGTGTTCACGTACTGAACTATGTTATGTGACATATCCTTGTCAAGTTCGAGATAGCGTCTGTCACCTGTATATCGGTATAGTTTCAGCAGGAAATCGCCAGAAAGGACATATATACCTGGGGCACTGTGCTCATTCTGTACACTGGCCCATACCGAACCGGCCGACTTTATATTATGCTGACCGAAAATGGATGATTCAGGGAACTTGTAGTCGTATGACACCACCCAGGTTGAGAACATTGAAGCTGCATCACAGGCACGTTTGAGCCACTTTTCATTTCGGGTTATCTCAAACAAGGCAACAAATGATTCGGTCAATTCAGAGGAGGATTCACTATCCGGGCACTGTAGGATCTCGGCGGCGCCGCCACCGACATATCCTTTCGCCAGATGATTTTCATAATAGTAATCTCCTGCCTTCTCTGCCATGGTAAGATAATCAGGCTCTCCAAAATATTCCGAAGCGTAAGCCAATGCGCCTATAGACAGAACACCCGCTGAGGAATTGGGCGTGTGCATTTCTCCCGTACATGCGTATACCATCATACCAAATTCGCCATAACGGTTAAACAGGGTACACAGTGCATCACAGGCTTTTCGAATGGAATTCTCCCACTCTGGTTTGATGAAGTCTCCTCGTCCTTGGAGTCGGAGCAGATCGAAACACTGCAGGGCATAATATACTGTCATTCCCGTTCGAAGCACCATCGAGATGTCACGATTCCCCTGGTCGCAGGTATTAAAGTCATCACCGAAGAATTCACCCCTCATGAGTATAGCTCTGAAAAGCCCGGATTCACCCTGCATGGACACCATGGCATCAAATGTGCGTTCTATACGTCGGAGCGCCTCCTTCTGATCTGGATGAGGATTCAGAAGTTGCATAAGTGACAGTGCAGGAGGGCCGTTCCACGCCAGCTGGAAATGGCCGAAACGGCTGTTTCCTTGGGGATTGTTGCTGTCATAACCGACGTTGTCATCCTCATACCACTTATCCTCGAAATGATGAGCGATAATGGCGGAATGGATGCTGCTGAAAGGTTCCAGATTACGATACTCGTTCTGACCCGACAAATCCTTGCGGATAGACAGATATTTATCGAAATATGCCATCAGATCTTCGCAGGGGAAATCATAGACACGGAAATGCATCTTGATTTCATCACCCGGCTTCAGGTCTTTTCCGCAGTCATTGCTCGGATAGTCGGCATTACACATGACATATCGATGCTCGCGCACTCCCGGGGAAGAGAGTCGGATGGTCAGACGTTTCTCGGATGGATATTCATTGATAAAGAATGCGTCGTTGTCCAGACTCCCCGTCTCATCTGTGAGAATGAAAAAGCCCCTTTTTGACTGTCTGTCATAAAAACCTGCCAAAGGAGTGGCACAACTACTGGTCTTGAAATCAACATAAGAGTCACTACCGTCCCCTGCCAGGCGAGGAATATTGGTGACGGTGATAGGCATATCCAGTGGACGATCCTTCTCATCATATATAAACGGAGGATAACCTATGGGCAGATACCTGAAGCGATTGCCGTTGTAGAGACAACACGGAGCGAAAACATAATTATCAGTACTCCAGTCATCAAACTCAAACTGAACAGCGGCGCCGCCTGAGTGCAACTCCCCTTCCTGTACAGCGAAGGTCACAGTGAAGTCTTCTGCTTCATCGGAAACTTTTTCCTTGTCTATATCGACAGACCACTTACCGACACTGTCAGCATTCAGAGAGGAACCGTCAAACTCATAAGTATGTACCACCTTATTTCCGTCATAGGACAGGACTTGAGGTTCAAAAGGGAGTTTCTGGCATCCCACCAGAAAAACCACAGCCACGGCTGCAAAAATTGTATTACGCATATATGTGCACATAGAGATATACTTTCATCCTCAAATTTGTTACCTTGCCATTTTTTTCCACTCACGGTCGTGTTGCGAATTCAAAAACAGCACGAGTCATAACAAGACGCGACAAAATTACAAATTAAATACGACCCATACAAATAAAACGAAAAAAGAGAGCCGTAAGACTCTCTTTTTGCGGTGTGTACGGGACTCGACTGCGAAGCTTGATGAGGCGAAGCCGAATAACCCTGACCCCTGGGGGCACGGGTGAGAGTCTTTACACAACGAAAAAAGAGAGCCGTAAAACTCTCTTTTTTGCGGTGTGTACGGGACTCGACTGCGAAGCTTGATGAGGCGAAGCCGAATAACCCTGACCCCTGGGGGTACGGGTGAGAGTCTTTACACAACGAAAAAAGAGAGCCGTAAGACTCTCTTTTGCGGTGTGTACGGGACTCGA
>DCHV01000056.1:55037-72642 GCA_002314945.1 Prevotellaceae bacterium UBA1743 | reverse complement strand
TAAAATCGAATTTATAGAACACGCCAATACATTCTGCACTATAGAATTTCAATAACAGCAAGTTCTTCAGTCAGGATTTTTGTTAGGTTTTTAGTTGGCATATTGGAATCTTCTTCGTAGCTTTGTGGTCGGAATAGTGGATAGAAGGTCATTCAAGGACATGTTCCGCTGATTCTTCCAATAAAGAAACTGAGACAATGACACAAGAGAATAAAGACATATTGCTCAATCTGCTGCAACAGCATCAGGAGCTTGGGATGGCAGATCAGATAGATTACGACAAGTTCTATCTCTACTCCATCATCACCCACAGCACCGCCATCGAGGGAAGTACCGTGACAGAGGTGGAGGCTCAGCTTCTGTTTGACGAAGGCATCACCAGCAACAAACGCACCATCGTTGAGCAGAATATGAACCTTGACCTGAAGGCAGCATACGACTATGGTCGCCTCTGGATAAAGCGTCATGAGGATATCACCGTCGAGTCACTTGTGTCGCTTGCTGCAAAGGTGATGGCTCGCACGGGAAGCCAGTACAACTCACCTGGCGGCACCTTCGATGCATCAAAGGGAGAGTTGCGCAGGTTGAATGTCACGGCAGGTATCGGAGGGCATTCGTATATGAGCTATCTGAAAGTGCCTCAGAAGCTCGAAGCATTCTGCAGGGAACTGAATGAGCGACGCAAACATCTTGATGCGACGGACATAGCTGCCGTCTATGACCTGAGTTTCTGGGCACACTATCAGCTCGTCACCATACACCCCTGGGCAGACGGAAACGGCCGCACCAGTCGCTTGCTGATGAATCTCCTCCAGATGGAGTATGACCTACTCCCCACCAAAGTGCTGAAACAGGACAAGGCAGAGTACATCCAGGCATTGATAGACACTCGCGAAGCAGAGGACATCCATATCTTCCTCGACCGCATGGCTCACCTTCATTGTGAGCACCTCAGACACGACATTGCTCTCTATGAAGAGTCAACGGGCGAAGAAGACAGAAAAGGTGGACAGAAAGCCAAAAAGGTGGACAGAAAAGGTGGACAGAAAACTCGGGACAACATCATTCAGCTTATCTCTTCCACACCCTCCATCACCACCACACAGATGGCAACAGCGCTCGGCATAAACCGCAGTGCCCTCTCCAAGCACATCAAACGTATGCAGGAGGCAGGCATCATCCGTCACGTAGGCCCTGCAAAGGGCGGGTACTGGGAAGTGGTCAAAGAATTTCAATAATTTCAATAATTTCACCTAAAAAGGGACATACACATAAATTGTAATGACAAATGGAAAAAGACAGGACATATTATCAACAGGTGGCGGAGAAATACTATCTGAGCCATTTTGCTGAGATAAAGGAGAAGATAGATAAGGAAAATGCAGAGATTAAGGAGCATTTAAAGGCGACGCGCAAGACGTTGGATATTGACGATTACGTGGAACGTTACTATATGTGCGTCAATGTTAATACCAAGGACGAGACGTGCTTCATTCCTAACCATCACTCTTATGCTGTAAGACCTCAGGAATTGCTTTTCTCTTGTCAGATGAAAGACGGAAAAGTAGAGACGCGTTTTTTTCAAGACGGTAAGGACAAGGTGGCTGAGGCGCTTGGATTGGTTGACCTGTATGACGTGAATGAACGCATAGAGGTGGATTATGTGCGTAAGAAGGATGGTGTCCTGCATCTTTATCTGCCAGAGAAGCTGCAAAGGTATAGCAAGGATTTCTATAAGGTAAAGTTATATGATCTGGATGACTTTGTAAACGAGTGTAACTATACAGGCTGGGGTGACGTCTTTACTTGTAATGTACTGGAGGTTATTGCAGGTCTTCTGAAGGAGAATTGCATTGATTTTGAAACGAATGAGATTAAAAACCAGCTGAACTATTATGTAGGTCCTGCAGATGAGAAAGATATGAATTACTATGCTGAGTTTGATTTTTCACACTGTGAGTTGGTGAAGGATAATAAGGATCAAGACTCGGGGTGGGCGGTGTTCATCTGCTATACATACAATGGGTTGGAGGAGTATGAGAATGAATGATGAATTGGCGGAAGCTTTAGGCGAGAAACTATTCAACTACCTTGACCGTTTCTTCGGCATTGCATCCAACCATGGGGTGAAGAGTGTCACGCTGGATTGCATTACTCGCAAGGTAAACGTGGAATTACACCAACAGGTGGAGAGCGAAGAAGGTGACCCGGAAGTTTATCTACGAAACTTGATGGAGGTTTACAAGTCGGACAATAAGGCAAGGGCTATCTTTGCCCTGTGGAAGAGACAGCAGTTTGTAAAACCTACCGTAGCGCTTTACCAGAAGTTTATAGGAAGACAACTGGAGATTGTACTGAAGAGCGGCTTCCTATTGTTGGACGAGTGGTTGCCAACGGACGATTTTTCCACGTATGCGGAGGAACTGACACGGTGGGAACTGGCAGGCAGGAATTATGAGTTTACGTATTGTCTGCTACGTCAGCTGATGAATCTGGAGCAAGGACGATTTGTGATTGACGAAGTTGTGACAGGTAGATATCTGGAGTCGCGAAGCGAGAAATTAACGCAGGAGAGTATGAAATGCTTCTTCTGTTTCGTACAGCTTTGCGAATTGGTCTATTCAGAGATGGACAGGCTGGCAGACACAAAAGAAACCCTCTCCCCCCAGGACCAGACTATACTCTCACGCCTGCTTGACTTTGTCAGTCATGGTGACTGGCAATCGCCTGCTACCTGCGAAAATGTACGCGCGTGGTTAAGTACATTGTTTGGCGGTGATACGGCAAGGCTGGACAAGGAGGATGTGGAAGGGACGAGAGCGTTCCGTGACTTCTTCAAGGGCGGCAAGGCTGGTGCTGATACTGACCGTGTGCAGGTGTCGATGGCGAACATACTGGGCTATCTGATGAGCTATCAGTTGCTCTCTGGTGGTCAGAAGCAGATCAGCACGGAGTTCTTTGGCAATGACGGTCAGGTGAACAATATCAACAAGGGTAGGAACGGTGAGGCCCGTCAGGCCTTCAGGGACCTCATTCCACTGATGGATAAGTACAGGGAGAGGGTGATTGGCAAGTAGGCAATTTCAATAGATAGATTGGCGACAAATGGTAATACGAAACCATTGGAATAAGAACGAAACATGGATAAAGAAAATAAACTCATATTATACAAAGATGATGATGGCCAAGTGAGCGTCAATGTGCGCTTTGCTGGTGAAGACGTTTGGCTGACTCAGGAGCAGCTGGCTACTATCTATAACACCACACAGCAGAACATCAGCCAGCACGTTCTTAACATCTACGAGGACAAGGAACTTGACGAGAATCCAACTCACAAGAAATTCTTGTTAGTTCGATTGGAGGGAAAGAGAAACGTCAAGCGTGATATCGATCATTACAATCTTGACATGATCATTGCCCTCGGTTATCGTGTGCAGAGTGATGTTGCCGTACGTTTTCGTCGTTGGGCCACACAGCGTTTGCACGAGTACATCCAGAAGGGTTACACTATGGATGACGAGCGCCTGAAGCAGGGGGGCAATCGTTACTTCCGCGAACTGCTCCAGCGCATTCGTGACATCCGTTCGTCCGAGCGCAACTTCTACCAACAGGTCACGGACATCTATGCCACCAGCACCGACTACGACCCTCGTGCCCAGATGACCAAGCTGTTCTTCTCCACCGTACAGAACAAGATGCACTATGCCGTACACGAACATACGGCAGCAGAGCTTATCTACGAGCGTGTGGACAACGAGAAACCATTTGTAGGCATGACCAACTTCAAGGGGAATTACGTCACTCGCGATGATGTTAAGATAGCCAAGAATTATCTCTCGGAACTCGAACTGCAACGACTGAACCTTCTCACCTCGCAATTCCTCGACTACGCAGAATTTCAGGCACTCGAACAGACTCCAATGACCATGGCCGACTGGGTAGCAGCCCTCGACGACCAGATTCTCCGTCTTCGCAAGAACATACTCGAAGGCAATGGAACTATCTCACATGCAGAAGCCATAGAAAAAGCGGAGCGAGAGTTTGGGATATACCGTGAGCGTGAGATGCGCCTCCTCGAAAGCGACTTCGACAAAGCTGTAAAGCGGCTAAAAAACAAGGGAGAAGGTTCAAAAGATAACGGAGAACAAATATAAAGAAGAAATAGAATTCTGAGGAATTCTGAACGCAATTTTCGAGGCGTCCGATTCTCTTTCGAGAGAGTCGGGCGTTTTTTGTTATGCACTGTAGTTCAAGCAGTTGACAAGCCAAATAATAGTGTGTTTGAAAAATTCTGAATTTTTTTTTGCTCAGAATTTGTCAGATACACAGAATCCATACCTTTGCCAGCGAATTCAACGATAACGGACAGCCGGCTGTCCCATTTACTCACCTAAAAAAACATTTGAGTCATGGGACAAAGTGTTCTTACAAAAGAGATGGCAACACTCTCGAAGTTGTTGCAGGTGACAATGCTCGATGCACAGGCGTTTGAGGCGGCTGTGGAGAGGGGGTATATAGAGGCGCGCGAGGACGGTACATTGGCATGGATGCTGGAGAGCAACACGCTGCTGGCTTACTTCTGCGGTCGGCTGTGGTGTGGCGACAAGGGAAAGTACATTCGCCGCAAGCGTGCGATGGTGTGGCAAACTGGCGAGAAGACGTTTCCTGCGGTCTCCCTGGGCAAGGTATTTGGCTGCAACTCGCTGAAGCAGGCACGCATGAACAGAAAAAATAATGTACTTCCTGAGCAACACGAACTGATTGATATGCTGTTTGATAGAGCATAGCGAGTAAATATCAGGTAAACATTCGGTAAACCCGATTTTCGGTAAGTCGGCGTATAATTGAATGTGAGTCAAAACAAATTATTCATCCTTAAAATTTCTCGATATGAAGAAATCAAGAAAAAACGGCATGAACACTGCCAGAAAGTGTTCGCAGGAAGTGAAGCCGCTGACAGACGAACAGCGGTCATTAGTGGAGAAACATTACTCCCTCGCCATGAACATGGGAAAGCGGTTTGCGGGGCTGGGCGAGACAAAGGGCCTCAGCAGAGAGGATTTGCAACAGGAGGCTTGCTACGGACTGTGCATGGCTGCCCAGAGGTACGACGAACGGAAGGGTACGGAGTTCCAGACCTATGCATACGACTGGTGCTACAAGTTCATCATGTTGGCTATCGAGGGTGAACGCGGAACAGCAGACCTCGATGTGGAACGGATGAAGGAGGCCTGCATCTACGATGAGGATGAGGATGAGGCAGAGCGTGCCGAAAAACGGGCGATGAAGGCAGAGAGGCTACTGACTTTGCTGAACAGCCAGGAGAGGAAGGTGGTGTGCATGATCTTCGGTATCGGCTCTGTGACGCACGACTTCAAGGAGGTGGCGCAGAAGCTGCATCTGCAGACGGAACGTATCCACCATATCTACGAGAGTGCCCTGACGAAGATGGAGGTGTTTGGGTGAGAGTTTATAGTTGAGAGTTGAGAGTTGAGAGTTGAGAGTTGAGAGTTTATAGTTTATAGATTATCGTTATGATTAAGATTGAAGGTATTGCTACGATTAGCGAGAAGGGCTTCCACTTCGATAGTGGGATGCCGAGTAATGAACCTGTGATGGACAAGGCCCTGCGGATGCATGGCACGCTGAAGGTTGCCAAGAATGCGTGTGTGGACTTCGAGGATAACGGTCGCGTCTATCTGCCACCCGTAATCCATCGTGTGGGCGACGGCGAGGACTACCACGTGAAGCGTACCACCCGTCACTACATCATCCAGATAAAGGTACCTGTGGTGGAGAACCGTCAGGAGAGCGAGGAACGCATCAATAGCATCATCCCCCGCGTGATGGGCGAAATCAGTTTGGATAGAAAGGAATTGTGGGGCGAGTAACTAAATATTATTTGACTATGTATAGATTCAGTTATGTAACCAGTGTGGCCGGTAAGGCAACAGAGGTGGACAAGGAATTGTTTCACCAGATTATAACGAGTGAGAAGGTGAAGGGTGTCTGTGCTAAAATCGCACAGACCCTGGATGCCTCAGAGATATCGAAACTGAAGCGCAACCTGCCTGCCTTCTGCTGGCACGCATGGTTCGACGAGGGTAAGCGCAAGAACTATGCGGCACATGCCAGCGGTCTGATCATGATGGACCTGGATCATGTGGAGGAACCGCGCAAGAAATACGAGGAACTGGCTGAGTCGGCATTGGCAATGGGATTGCTTGCCGCTCACGTCACTCCCTCCACCAAAGGGCTGAGATTGGTGTTTCCCGTACCTGCTGGAATGGACCTGGTACAGGCTCAGACGTACTATGTACAGGCGCTGAAACTGGAGAATGTGGATGCCTGTACCAAGGACTTGGCACGACTCAGTTTCTGTGTACCCGAAGAGTACTTCCTCCACCTCGACGAGGAACGCCTGTTCGAGGGTGAGGAGGTGGAAGCTGCAGAACCTGCAGAGATTCCTGAGCATCCGGAATGTCCGGAACCTTCAGAACATTCAGGCCCCTACCCCGAGGACTATGACGGCATCCCATACAAAGCCCTCGTGGAGTGTCTGCAGGAACTGTTGGGCGGTGTGCCTGCTCACGGCTCGCGCAACAACTTTATCTTCTCCATGGCGGCTTACCTGCGCTATGTATGCAACGACGATGCTAGGTGGATAAAGGCTGTACTGCCTACCTACGGTGAGGCAAACGACAAGTGGGCGAGGACGGTGGAGAGTGCCTGTCAGCGTGCTCAGTACAAGGCTATGCCTCATATCGTGAAGAGGGCCATCGACAATGCACGTCACATGCTGGCAGTGGCGAACAAGAGTGAGGACGAGGAGATGGGTGACCTGCCTCCCCAGATGCCTGCGAAACTGCCCAAGCTCATCGCCCACCTCACGAAGAACGTCCCTGAGGTATGCCGTCCGGCTGTGGCTAACGCGGTATTCCCTGCCTTGGCGTCCCACCTGAATGGGGTGAAGTTCCGCCTGATAGACGGCACGGAGAAGGAGGCTACCTTTATGTGCGTGACGATGGCCAAGCAGTCGAGCGGCAAGAGTGCGGTGAACAAGCCTATCGAGTATATCGTGGCTGACATCGTGGAGCGAGACGAACTGAACCGCCGTCGTGAGCAGGAATGGAAGGATGCCTCGGCCAACAAGGGGGCCAACAAGGAGAAGCCCAAGCGTCCGGATGACCTCTGCGTACAGGTACTGGTCTCGGATATGACGAATGCGGCCTTTGTGCAACGCATGAAGGATGCGGGTGGAAGGTATCTCTACACCAACCTGGAGGAGCTGGACCTGCTGAAGCAACTGCAGACGAATGGCACAAAGGATATCGGCAAGATCATCTGCCTGTGCTTCGACAACGGCAAGTACGGACAGGAGCGTGTGGGTACGCAGTCGGTGACGGCCCGTGTGGATGTGCGCTGGAATTGGAATGCCTCCACCACCATACAGAAGGGCATACAGTTCTTCAAGGGGCGTATGGTGGACGGTACCCTCTCGCGCGTGAACTTCTGTACCATCGTGCAGGACAAATCACTGCCCTTCGTCTATGGGAAGTACGATGAAAAGTATGCCGAGGTGCTCAAGCCCTACATCACCAACCTGAACCTCGCCACAGGCCTCGTGGAGTGTCCTCAGGCACTGGCGCTGGCACATAGCATGGCCGAGGAGTGTGCCGAGAAGGGTGCCCTGAGCGACGACGACATCTATCAGGACCTCGCCTACCGAGCTGTGACCATTGCCTACCTGAAGGCCATGGTGCTCTACCTTGCCCACGACATGACCTGGTCTAAGGATATTGCCGAGTTTGTCCGCTGGAGCCTGCAGTACGACCTATGGTGCAAGAACCATTTCTTCGGCGAACAGGTGGAGGAGGAGAAGGCCAAGGAGCAGGTGCAAAAACGACGCGGACGCAAGAACCTGCTGGACCTCCTGCCAGAGTCGTTCACCAAGGATGATGCCGCTCAGATACGCAAGCAGGAAGGCAGGACTGAGTCTCCGCTCCAGATGATCAACCTCTGGGTGTTCCGCGGCTATGTGGAGCAGGACAGCACTGGACGCTATGTGAAGACAGAGAATTATCTGAAGCGAGCCCCCTCGCAGCCATTTCAATAATTTCAATAATTTCACCTAAAAATGGACATACACACATCATGAAACCTACGTTCCCATCTATTCGATTATTCGATGTTTCGATTATTCGATGTTTCGTGGGGGGGAGGAGGGTGCTGATCCTTCCTACATTCTCCTTGTGCCATCGCACTTGGGATAGTCGGCACATCCCCAAAAAGTCTCGCCCTGGTGAATGCCTTTTCGGATAGTTCGCTGGAGCATGGGAGCACCACACTTGGGGCAGGATGGAGCGCCTTCTGCCAAAGCATTCTCCTTCTGGGCAGAAAGGCGTTCCTGTGTCATATTCTCGGTAAAGCCGCCCTCCACCTTGAAATCTCCCAATCGTTTGTTGATCTGTGCTGTGAGCAGTTGCTTGATGCGTTCGCAGAGCACAATCATCACGCAAGCCGAGTGAATGGAATCCTCGCTACGCAGCAAGGTAGCAAAACGTGTATATTCATTCAGAATGTACTGGCTGATTTCTGCCAGATAATCCTGTGTCATTGCCGGGGCATCCTGAAGCTGGAAATTGCGCACCTCCACATATCGTCGGTCTTCGGTCTTCCACATCACAGCCCCGTTGCGCATGAGCCAGTTGAGGTAGTCACCCTCCAGTTCGCTTACGCTTGCCCGAGCCACATCAAGCAGTCGCAATTCCGTCTCGTAGCTTGTCTGGTGCCGAGATGAGCCCTCGGCTATGTTGGCAGGGATGGTACGTGCTGCCATCTCCATCTGATCACGCAACCGTCCGCAGGGGTCCACCTTGTAGTCCACAAACCGCCTGCAGAACCCTTGGGTAGCCAATTGCAGCACATTGCCCAACCGCCATGTGAGCAGCGACATATAGCCATTGACGGAATGGATGTTGATCATTGGTTTTTTTCGATTGTTCGATATTTCGATTGTTCGATGTTTCGATGTTTCGATTATTCGGGGGAGATTTTAGGGAATCCAGCGCCTGGTGATGCCTGTGATGATGCTATGCTCTATCTGCACGGTGGTGTTGAGGTTGATGAAGTCGCGCTTGTTGTCCTTCAGGCTGTCGATATACGCTATCTGCTTTCTGCATATCGTGTCGTAGGGGTCGGTGGGATTCTCGCGGCAGTCGATGAAGGCGAAATCCACCGCGATGAGCACCTGTGCCTTACCTAATTCCGTATAGTTGGAGTGGTCGTCCCACGTCCTGGCTCGGTACGTCCCTCCTTCGTGGGGAACCAGTTCGGCTCCTCCCTCCTCGATACTCCCGTTCACGACGATGGCATCTCCCCTGTGCGCTATCTCCTGCACGACGATGGTGTCGCCGCCCCAGATGAGTTTGTCACCCTTCCTCATCTTGTTTACCTCTACGGCATCATATAGGTCTTCCTCGAATACGGTCATGGTGAGGTAGCCACCATTCCAGTCGAAGTCGTCGGCGGAAAATTCGGCAGGTACAACGGCCTCCCGGAGGTTGGTGATATCGACGGAGGGAGGCAGGGGTCTGATATATCTGCTTCGCAGCAACCAGTATAAACCACCAGCCACGACAACGGCTACTACTGCCGCCCATAGTATTTTCTTCCTCTTCATTTTTCGGTAAAGTTACGTATTCAGGGTACAAAGGTACGTAAAAGATTAGAAATACACGTTTTTATTCACTTTTTCGATGAATATTCCGCCAAAAGATGAATATATTCACAAAAAAGCCGTAACTTTGCCCCGCAAAAATGGATATTTATGCGAGATTTTCAAGATAGGAATACACGACTGAAGGCTATCCGTATGATAGTCGGTTCGCAGCAGTTGGAGAGTCAGGACGAGTTGCTGGTGGAGTTGGACAAGGCAGGTTTCCCCTGTGGGCAGGCCACGCTGAGCCGCGACCTGAAGAAACTGCGCATCAGCAAGGTGCGCCTGCGCAACGGGCGTTCGGTTTATTCCATGTCGAAAGAGGGCATGTTCTCTCCTGCCCCCAGTCACGAGGAGGTGAACAGGGAGAAATGGGCCGTCCAGTTCTCGGGCAACCTGCTGGTCATCCATACGCCTCCCGGCCATGCCAGCATGGTGGCCTATACGCTGGATAATGCCCATAGCGCCCTGCTATTGGGTACAGTGGCAGGGGATGACACCATCCTGGTGGTGCTGGCGGAGAACGCCACCCGAGATGAGGTGATAGCCGCCCTGCGTGAATACCTTCCCGCCCTACGAAGCAAGTTATCATACTAACAGCATAAAATGGAAAACAACGAGGAAATAATAGTGGTAGTGGCCGACGAAAGCCACGAGAGATATGTAGATACCATCCTGAAGACGATAGAGGATGCCGCCAAGGTACGCGGCACGGGTATCGCCAAGCGCACACACGAATACGTGGCGAAGAAGATGCGCGAGGCGAAGGCTGTGATAGCCCTGCGTGGCGAGACCTTTGCCGGATTCAGCTATATCGAGACGTGGGAGGACAAGCGGTATGTGACCACGTCGGGCCTGATAGTGCATCCCGACTTCCGCGGCCTTGGCCTGGCGAAGCGCATCAAGGATATGACCTTCACGTTGGCTCGGTTGCGCTGGCCTCATGCCAAGATATTTTCCCTGACGAGCGGAGCGGCTGTGATGGCCATGAACACGCAGTTGGGGTACAAGCCCTGCACCTTTGCCGACCTGACGGATGATGAGGCTTTCTGGCGCGGCTGCGAGGGTTGCGTGAACGTGGATGTACTCCATCGTACGGAGCGTAAGTACTGCATCTGCACAGGTATGCTGTACGACCCCGAGGAGCACCTCCCAGCCAAGATATCGGAGGATGTGCTGCTACGCATCAAGGAGATAGACAACAATATTGAATCAAAATAAAACAACAAGAATATGAAGAAGAAAGTTGTAGTGGCCTTTTCGGGCGGTCTCGACACCAGCTATAATGTGATGTACCTGACCAAGGAAATGGGATATGAGGTGTATGCTGCCTGTGCCAACACGGGTGGCTTTAGTGAGGAACAGTTGAAGGCCAACGAGGAGAATGCCTACAAGTTGGGAGCTGTGAAGTACGTGACCCTGGACGTGACGAAGGAGTACTACGAGAAGTCGCTCCGCTATATGGTATATGGCAACGTGCTCCGCAACAACTGCTATCCTATCTCGGTGTCCTCGGAACGTATCTTCCAGGCTCTGGCCATCGCACGTTATGCCAAGGAAATAGGAGCTGATGCCATCGCCCATGGTTCGACGGGTGCGGGTAACGACCAGATCCGCTTCGACATGACCTTCCTGGTAATGGCTCCAGGCGTGGAGATTATCACTCTGACCCGCGACCGCAACCTGAGCCGCAAGGAAGAGGTGGACTATCTGAATGCCAACGGCTACTATGCCGACTTCACGAAACTGAAATACAGCTACAACGTGGGTATCTGGGGTACCAGCATCTGCGGTGGCGAGATATTGGACAGCACACAGGGCCTCCCCGAGAGTGCCTATCTGAAACATCCCACGAAGACAGAGCCGGAGATTCTGAGCATCGGATTCAAGAAGGGCGAGATATGTAGCGTGAACGGTGTGGAGTACGAGGACAAGATTGCCGCTATCCAGGCCGTGGAGAAGATAGGTGCCGCCTACGCCATCGGACGTGACTGCCATGTGGGAGACACGATTATCGGTATCAAGGGACGTGTGGGATTCGAGGCAGCTGCCCCCATGCTGATTATCGCAGCCCATCGCTATCTGGAGAAATACACCCTGAGCAAGTGGCAGCAGTACTGGAAGGATCAGGTGAGCAACTGGTATGGCATGTTCCTGCACGAAAGCCAGTATCTGGAGCCTGTGATGCCCGATATGGAGGCTATGCTGGAGAGCAGCCAGCGGAACGTGAATGGTACCGTCACCCTGGAGTTGCGTCCCTACAGCTATCAGACAGTAGGAGCCGACACACCCGACGACCTCGTACACAACAAGCTGGGCGAATATGGCGAGACGGCCAAGGCCTGGACAAGCGAGGATGCCAAGGGCTTCATCAAGGTGACCAGCACCCCGTTGCGTGCCTACTATAGTGTTCATCCCGAGGAGGAAAGATAATGGTGAGGGTCGGTATTTTAGGCGCGGCCGGATATACGGGAGGCGAGTTGATACGTGTCCTGCTGAACCATCCCGGGGTGGAGATTGTCTTTGCCAACAGTGAGTCGAATGCAGGTAACAAGGTGTACGAGGTACACGAGGGTCTGCTGGGCGATACGGAGATGGAGTTTACGGCCGAAATGCCTTTCGACAAGGTGGATGTGCTGTTCTTCTGCTTCGGTCATGGCAAGAGTGAGGCCTTCCTGAAGGAACACGAAGTACCCGCTAACGTGAAGATTATCGACCTGGCGCAGGATTTCCGTATCGCAGGAGAACACGACTACGTATATGGTCTGCCGGAAACCCATCGTGAGGCAATCCGCCAGAGCCATCATCTGGCTAATCCCGGATGCTTTGCCACCTGTATCCAGTTGGCTATGCTTCCTGCCCTGAAGGCAGGTCTGATAGAGGGCGATATCCACGTCAACGGCATCACGGGCAGTACGGGCGCAGGTCAGAAGCCAGGTGCCACGACACATTTCAGTTGGCGTAACGACAATATCTCGGTATATAAGACCTTCACGCATCAGCATCTGCTGGAGATAAACCAGACGGTTCAGGAACTGCATCCGGGCTACGAGGGACGTGTGCTCTTCATTCCCCAGCGAGGTTGTTTCGCCCGCGGCATCTACGTGACGGCATACGCCCATTGCGAAGCTCCGATAGAGGAGGTGCAGAGGGTATATGCCGAATACTACGGGGATGCAGCCTTCACCCATTTCACCACCAAGAGCCCCGACATGAAACAGGTGGTGAATACCAACAAGGCACTGGTGTATGTGGAAAAGTACGAGGACCAGTTGCTGATGATTTCCTGTATCGACAACCTCCTGAAGGGGGCCGTAGGACAGGCTGTACAGAATATGAACCTCATGTTTGGGCTGGATGAGAAGGAAGGCCTGAACCTAAAAGCAAGTGCATTCTGATGAAATTATTTGATGTATATCCTCTCTTCCCCGTCAATATCGTGAAAGGCAAGGGATGCCACGTATGGGACGAAGAGGGAACGGAATATCTGGACCTCTACGGAGGTCATGCCGTGATAAGCATAGGCCATTGCCACCCACATTATGTGGAGAAGATGACCGAGCAGTTGAACTGCCTGGGCTTCTATAGCAATTCGGTAGTGAACAAGTTGCAGCAGCAACTGGCCGAACGATTAGGCAAGGCGTGCGGTTACGAGGACTACACTCTGTTCCTCGTGAATAGTGGCGCAGAGGCCAACGAGAACGCTCTGAAACTGGCGAGCTTCCATACGGGGCGCACCCGCGTGCTGAGCCTGGAGAAGGCTTTCCACGGACGTACCTCCCTGGCCGTAGAGGCAACCCACAACCCCAAGATAATTGCCCCCATCAACAGTAACGGGCATGTCACCTATCTACCCATCAACGATCTGGAGGCATGGGAGAAGGAGTTGCGCAAGGGAGATGTATGTGCCTGTATCGTGGAGTGCATCCAGGGCGTGGGCGGCATACGTATGCTCACCCCGGAATTCCTGCAAGGCCTGAGACGCCTCTGTGACGAGACGGGTACCATACTGATATGCGACGAGATACAATGTGGATACGGCCGTAGCGGTAAGTTCTTTGCCCATCAGCATTTAGGCGTGAGACCCGACCTGATAACAGTAGCCAAGGGTATTGCCAACGGATTCCCCATGAGCGGCCTGCTCATCAGTCCTAAGTTCGAGGCTGTATATGGTCGGTTGGGTACTACCTTCGGAGGTAATCACTTGGCATGTGCAGCAGCTCTGGCCGTACTGGATGTAATGGAAGAAGAGCAGCTGGTGGAGAATGCGGCTCAGGTGGGAGCCTATCTGATACAGAAGCTGCGTGACCTGGCGCTCCCTCATGTGACCGATGTACGTGGCGAGGGCCTGATGATAGGTATAGAACTGGATCAGCCCTACAAGGAGGTTCGTCAGCGTCTGCTCTTCGAGGAACATTGCTTCACGGGATGCAGCGGTACCAATGTCCTGCGTCTGCTACCCCCTCTGTGTCTGACAAAAGAGGAGGCAGATGATTTTGTAGAACGACTAAAGAAAGTATTGGAATGAAGATAGCAATCATAGGCGCAGGCAATATGGGAGGCGCCACAGCAAGAGGGTTGGCTCAGAGTGAGAAGGGATACAGACTGATGGTAAGCGACCCTTGCCAGACGAATCTGGATGCCCTGAAGGAGCAATATCCTGCCATAGAGGTGACTCACGACAACAAAGCCTGTATAGAAGGTGCTGACCTGATGATACTGGCCGTAAAGCCCTGGCTTGCCGCAGAAGTACTGGGTGGAATCAAGGAAGCTTTGGCCAAGGAGAAACCCATCGTGGCCAGTTTTGCCGCAGGCATAAGCGCGCAGGAAATAGCTCAACTGACAGGAGCAGATCTGCCTGTATTCCACGTCACGCCCAATACCGCTATTGCCGTACGTCAGAGCATGACGTTCGTATCGGCATGGCATACCACACCCGAGCAGGACAATCTCTTGCTCTCTCTCTTCCGCGAGTTGGGTGATGCCATGCTCATCCAGGAGGCTCAGATGGGAGCAGGAATGGCATTGGCCAGTTGCGGTATCGCCTACGCTTTCCGCTATATCCGTGCGGCAGTAGAGGGAGGTGTGGAACTGGGCCTCTACCCAGGTGTAGGCCAACGTATCGTACAGCAGACCCTCAGAGGGGCTGTGGCCTTGCTGGAGGCAAATGAGAGTCATCCCGAACAGGAGATAGACAAGGTGACTACCCCGGGTGGATTCACTATCCGGGGACTGAATGCCATGGAGGATAAAGGTTTCACGTCGGCTGTTATCGCAGGACTTAGGGCAAGCGTAAAATAAAAAGGAGCGTATGAGAGTATTTCAGAATGTAGAAGACCTGGGCAATCTGAGGACTGCCCTGGATGAGGCTTTTGCCATCAAGAAGGACCGTTACCAGTATCAGGAGTTGGGCAAGAACAAGACAGCTCTGCTCATTTTCTTCAACAACAGCCTTCGCACTCGTTTGAGCACCCAGAAGGCAGCCATGAACTTGGGCATGAATGTCATCGTGCTGGATGTCAACCAGGGAGCATGGAAACTGGAGACGGAACGTGGTGTGGTGATGGATGGTGACAAGAGCGAGCATCTGCTGGAGGCAATTCCCGTGATGGCCTCCTATTGCGACGTGATAGGCGTACGTAGCTTTGCCCGTTTCGAGAGCAGGGAGGATGATTACAACGAGGTGATACTGAATCAGTTCATCAAATATAGCGGACGTCCTGTATTCTTCATGGAGAGTGCTACGGTACATCCTCTACAGGCTTTTGCCGACCTGATAACCATCGAGGAGTACAAGAAGAAAGACCGTCCCAAGGTAGTGATGACCTGGGCGCCTCATCCCAAGGCGTTGCCTCAAGCAGTACCCAACAGCTTTGCCCAATGGATGAATGCGGCTGATGTGGATTTCGTGGTAACACATCCCGAAGGATATGAACTGGACCCACTTTTCGTAGGAGATGCACGTGTGGAATATGACCAGATGAAAGCCTTCGAGGGAGCAGACTTTGTCTATGCCAAGAACTGGAGCTGCCCTGGTGTGACACGTCCCAACGACTATGGCAAGGTGCTGGAGGACTATCACAACTTCCTCGACTGGACAGTAAGCGACCGCCAGATGGCTGTCACCAACCAAGCGCACTTCATGCATTGTCTGCCTGTACGCAGGAATATGATTGTTACAGACGAGGTGATAGAGGCTCCCACAAGCCTGGTGATTCCTGAGGCAGCCAATCGCGAGATAAGTGCTACGGTAGTGCTGAAACGGATATTGGAATCTTTGTAAAAAGGTAAAACAGTAAAATAACATATTAATGAGAGAAGGAAAAAAAACATTGATGGCGGGAGTGGCTGCTATGCTGCTCGCGTGTGCGCTTCCTGCAGGAGCACAGGATAAGGATGGAAAAGAGATTACACGTGTAAAGGTAGCCACCGAGGGTTTGGCTAATCCCGAACGAGGATTCCGTTTCGAAATAAAGGTAGGACTGGAGGACGGAGAGGGCTCGTATGCCCGTCACAACTGGCCTTTCGCCTACTACAAGGATGATGGAGTGGTGATGGCTCAGGCATATTGCTATCTGACGAAGTATTTCGATAGTGATATCCCACAGTCGAAACTGGATGCCTTACAAGCTGATTTTGATCGCGCGAGAAAGGATGGCGTGAAGTTTGTCCTGCGTTTCGCATATCAGGATGTGATGGAAAATGCCAAGAATACCCCTTCGCTGGAACGTATCTTGTCGCACATCAAACAACTTACTCCCATCGTACGTAAGAATATCGACGTCATCTACGTCCTGCAGACAGGATGGCTGGGTGCCTGGGGTGAGTTCCATAGCGACCCTAATGGTATAGATCGTGACCCGAAGGCTGTAAATGCGATTCTGCAAGCCACTCTGGATATGCTGCCTCCCAGCCGCTCCACGATGGTGAGACGTATGGCATACCGCGACCTGGCAGAACAAGCCGCAGGAGAGGGTAACCTGGATGTGAGCCGTATCGGATTCTTCAATGATGGTACGATGGCCAACTATTCGGATGGCGGTACATTCTCCAGGACAGAAAAGGGTGAACCGGAGTTTGACAAGGTCACTCGTGAGAGTGCTCACCTGCCCGTGGAAGGTGAACTTTTCTGGGGTGCTGTCCCCAACCTGATTCATGCCAACGCACTCTCTACGTTGGATAGGTTCATACAACACCACTACACCACGTTCAGCATCGTACATTCCAATAGCGAGCTGGATTGCAAGTGCAGTATCGACGCATGGAAGGTGACTCCCTTTACGGCAGAGATGCTCAAGGCACATGGGTTGCCATGTGATGAGAACTACTTCAAGCGTAATCCTCAGCCTTCCGGCTATGAGTATATCCGCGATCATTTCGGTTATCGTCTGGAGGCTGTACAGAATGAAGGTAAAATGGAGAACGGAACGTACAAGGGTAGCGTAACCATCCGCAACGTGGGTTTCTCACGTCCCATCAATCCCCGCAAAGTATATCTGGTACTGTACAACAAGAAAGGTGCCGCCTACGAATTTGCAACGAATGTAGATGCCAGGACATTTGCTCCATGGGAAGAGGTGAAGGTAAGCCTGTCCGGCAAACTGCCTGCAGATGCACCCAAGGGTAAGTATCGTGCTGCCTTGTGGTTACCCGACGAGGAAACCTCTATCCACTATCGTCCGGAATATGCCATCACATTGGCAGAAGGTACCGAGCGTGTAGTCGTAGGAGGACGTGTACTGAATGTGCTTCCCTGATAGAAAAGGAGGTAATACAAAAAAAGAAGAACCGCAGGAGTAAATCTTGCGGTTCTTTCTTTTGTGGTGTCACCAGGAATCGAACCGGGGACACAAGGATTTTCAGTCCTTTGCTCTACCAACTGAGCTA
>DCHV01000056.1:54846-55020 GCA_002314945.1 Prevotellaceae bacterium UBA1743 | reverse complement strand
TTTCTTTTGCGAGTGCAAAGGTAGTTCGTTTTTTTGAATCCTGCAAGAAACAGGGTGAAAAAAAATCTTTTTTCTTAATTTTTAATTGCGTTTCATCTTTTTTGCGTACCTTTGCAAGCGCAATCGGGGTTGTATTTCCTCGGTTTGCACATCGGAAAGTAGCGCAGTTGGTAG
>DCHV01000056.1:38565-54832 GCA_002314945.1 Prevotellaceae bacterium UBA1743 | reverse complement strand
ACTACGTTCGGGACGTAGGGGTCGGGAGTTCGAGTCTCCTCTTTCCGACTATTTTGTAGGACATTTCTTGGCGTATATGAAGAAATATTCTTTTATTATCCCTGTTTTTAATCGCCCTAATGAGGTGGATGAACTTCTACAGAGTTTGTCCAACCAAACACTTTTGGATTTTGAGGTCATCATCGTGGAGGATGGATCTGAAATCACGTGCAAGGATGTTGTGGAGAAATATGCCAAGGTATTGGACCTGAAATATCTACACAAGGAGAACGAAGGTCCCGGACAAGCCCGCAATTATGGTGCGGAACGTTGTCAGGGTCAGTTCCTCATCATACTGGATAGTGATTGTGTCCTCCCTCCAGGTTATCTGCAGGCGGTGGAGGATGAACTGTCGCAGAACCCCTGTGATGCGTTTGGAGGTCCGGATAGGGCACATGAATCCTTCTCTCCCGTACAGAAGGCTATCAATTACAGTATGACTTCCTTCTTCACGACCGGTGGCATTCGTGGCGGGCGCAAGCAGATGGACAAGAAGTTCTATCCTCGTTCCTTCAATATGGGCGTACAGAGCCAGTTGTATCAGCGGTTGGGCGGTTTCTCCCCTATGCGTTTTGGAGAGGATATAGATTTCAGCATCCGTATCTACAAGAGTGGGGCACGTTGCCGCCTCTTCCCCGAAGCATGGGTATGGCACAAGCGGAGAACAGATTTCCGTAAGTTCTACAAGCAGGTACACAATAGCGGAATTGCCCGCATCAACCTCTACAAGAAATATCCAGAAAGCCTGAAACTGGTACATCTGTTGCCCGCTGTGTTCACGGTAGGACTCTCGTTGCTGCTTCTCGTGATGCTGCTGGGCCTCCTGATGGCACTTTCAGGAATCTGCACTTCCTTCGGGGTGTCCCTAATGGCACTTGCCCTGATGCCTTTGCTCTTATTCTCCCTGCTCATCTGTGTGGATAGCAGCAGGCAGAATAGTAGCTTGAAGGTCGGTTTTCTGAGCATCTATGCCAGTATCATCCAGTTGACAGGATATGGAACAGGATTCATCCGTGCGTGGTGGTTGCGTTGTATATGTGGGAGAAACGAGGAGTTGCAAGCTTTCAAGGGAAATTTCTACAAATGAAGTCGATAAAGGAATGGGCATTGGATGACCGACCTCGGGAGAAGATGATGGCGCAGGGTGCCGAGAATCTCTCGAAAGCCGAATTGATGGCAATTCTGATAGGTAGTGGCATACCAGGCGTCTCCGCAGTAGATCTGATGCGTCAAGTGCTGGGAGATTATCAGAATAGCCTGAAACTCCTGGGACGAGCCACGGTGAAGGACTTGATGAAATACAAGGGGATGGGCGAAGCGAAAGCCATTACCGTACTTGCTGCCTGCCAGTTGGCACAATGTCGTCTGGAGGAGATGGCCAGCGAGATGAAGCGGATAGAAACCAGCGAGGACATCTACAGATATTTCCTTCCCATGATGCAGGATCTCTCCTACGAACAATGCCGTGTCTTGCTGATGCGGCAGAATCTGACAGTCATACGCGATGTCATGTTGGGTCAGGGAGGACTCACAGGTGCCACGGTAGATGTCCGTCTCTTGCTCAAGAATGCATTACTGGCAGATGCTCCCGTAGTAGCCTTGTGTCACAATCATCCCAGTGGCAGCCTCATCCCCAGCAGGCAGGATGATGAGATGACCGCACGTGCAAAGCAGGCATGTAACACGATGAATATCCGTCTCCTGGATCATATCATCCTGACGGACGGACGCTACTATAGTTATTCCGAACACGATAAATTATAACATCTACATATAGAGAATGGACATAGAATTGCATCAGAAGATGGAGGAACGCATAATAGATATGTTGCGTACTGTTTTCGATCCAGAGATACCGGTGAATATCTACGATTTGGGGTTGATATATCGCATAGAACTCAATGAGGAGGCCAACGAGTTGAAACTCGATATGACTCTGACGGCTCCCAATTGTCCTGCCGCTGATTTCATCGTGGAGGATGTGCGCCAGAAGTTGGAGAGTATTCAAGGGCTGGACAAGGTGGAGGTGAATCTTGTCTTTGAACCGGAATGGACAAAGGACATGCTTTCCGAGGATGCTAAAATGGAATTGGGATTCCTATGAAGAACGTATATTTCATAAGTGATGCCCATCTCGGCTCTTTGGCGATTCCTCATGGTCGTCAGCATGAGAGACGTCTGGTGCGTTTCCTCGATGAAATCAAGGAGAAGGCGCAAGCGGTATATATGCTCGGGGATATGTTCGACTTCTGGTACGAGTATCGTATGGTTGTCCCTCGTGGCTATACCCGTTTCTTGGGCAAGGTGAGCGAACTGACCGACATGGGTGTGGAGGTGCATTATTTCACGGGTAATCACGACATCTGGTGTCTCGACTATCTGGAGAAGGAATGTGGTGTCATCCTGCATCGCCAACCAGTTGCAATGGAATTGGGTGACAAGGTTTTCTATATGGCGCATGGGGATGGATTGGGCGATCCTGACCTGAAATTCCGTATGCTACGTACTGTGTTTCATAGTCGTCTGTGTCGCACGCTTTTCTCCTGTATTCATCCTCGTTGGGCGGTACAGTTTGGCCTTTCCTGGGCAAAGCATAGCCGCATGAAGCGTGATGGAGTGGGTGAAGAACCTTATATGGGAGAAGACAAAGAGTACTTGGTGCGTTTTGCCAAGTCGTACCTACAGTCACATCCCGAAGTCAACTGTTTCATGTTCGGGCATCGGCACATCGAACTTGACCTCATGCTCTCCCGTCAAAGCCGCCTCATGATCTTGGGTGACTGGATTACCCAATTCACATACGCCGTCTTTGATGGCGAACATCTCTACATGGAGAACTATATAGAAGGGGAGAGCCATCCCTGACCCTCCCCTCTCTTCTTCTTTATTTTGCCAATTCCTGGGTGTCCAATGCAATCATCAACTCCTCGTCGGTGGGGATGACGCATACAGTCACTTTGCTGTCATCAGCGCTGATTACTGCCTCTGTAGCGCGGCAGGAACGATTCTTTTCGTCGTCCAGTTTTACGCCCATGAACTCCAATCCCTTGGTGGCACCTTCGCGTACCTCCCACTGGTTCTCGCCTGCTCCTCCTGTGAAGAGGATTACATCCACACCTCCCATGGCTGCTGCATACTGGCCGATGTACTTCTTGATGCGATAGGTGTACATTTCCTTGGCCAAGCGTGCTTTGTCATTTCCTGCGGCAATACCAGCGAGAATGTCGCGGAAGTCACTACTTCCCTCGCTCACACCAGCGAGACCTGATTGCTTGTTCAGCAGGTTGGAGAGGCCCTTTGTATCCAATCCTAATTTGTCCATCAGGAATGTCACAGCTCCAGCATCAATATCGCCACTACGAGTACCCATAATGAGACCTTCCAGAGGAGTCAGGCCCATACTGGTATCTACACATTTCCCATCCTTCACAGCCGCAATACTTGCACCATTTCCGATGTGGCAGGTGATGATTCGCTTTCCTTCCGGCTTGATGCCCAAGTATTCGCATACACGCTGGCTCACATAGCGATGACTCGTTCCGTGAAATCCATAGCGACGTACGCCATATTCCTTGTACAGGTTGTAGGGAAGGGCATACATATAGGCATAGTCGGGCATCGTCTGATGGAAGGCAGTGTCGAACACACCTACCTGAGGGATATTGGGAAGCAGAGCCTTCACAGCGTTCACACCCTTGATGTTGGCTGGGTTGTGGAGGGGAGCCAGGTCGTTGCAGGCGGCAAATGCCTCCATCACCTCGGGTGTCAGCAACACACTCTTGTTGAACTTCTCTCCGCCATGTACCATACGATGTCCTACTGCATCCAGCTCATTCAGATTCTTCAATACTGCATGTTCGCCACTTGTCAGTACTTCGAAGATAAACTGCACACCAGCTGTATGTTCTTCTATGGGACGGTTTATCTGGTATTTCTCACCATTCACCTTTATCTTGATGAATGAGTCGGGTAAACCGATTTTCTCTATGCCACCGCTTGTGATGACACTCTGGTCCTCCATGTCGTAGAGGGCATATTTGATGGAACTGCTACCACAGTTCAGTACAAGTATTTTCATTCTGTGTTATATTTTGTTGTCGTAAATAGTATGTAGAGGATACATTATTTTGCATCCTGCGCCTGACAAGCCGTGATGGCAATCATCTTATATACATCATCCACCGAGCAACCTCGGCTCAGGTCGTTTACAGGTCGTGCAATACCTTGCAGGATAGGGCCTATAGCATCTGCATTACCCAATCGTTGTACCAGTTTGTAACCGATATTGCCTACCTCCAGGCAAGGGAATACCAATACATTGGCTTGTCCGGCTATCTCACTTCCTGGAGCCTTCTTTTGTCCTACGCTGGGTACAAGGGCAGCATCTGCCTGTAGCTCACCGTCAATCTTCAATGTCGGATTTAGTTCCTTGGCAAGACGAGTAGCCTCCACTACCTTGTCCACCACCTCGTGGGAAGCGCTACCCTTGGTACTGAAACTCAGCATAGCCACTTTAGGATCGCTGAATCCAGCCACGCTCTTGGCAGTTTGTGCCGTACATACAGCAATCTGTGCCAACTGTGATGCATCGGGCATGGGTGTTACAGCCACATCCCCCACTACCAATACGCCATCCTCGCCATATTGGGGTGTCTGTGTGATGAGTAGCATGGCACCACTCACGCAACTGATGCCGGGTGCACACTTGATGATCTGCAGGGCGGGACGCAACGTGTCACCCGTAGTAGAGAGGGCTCCACTTATCTGTCCGTCGGCATCTCCGTTTTTGATGATGAGGCAACCGAAATACAATGGATCCATCACCTTCTTGCGGGCTTCTTCGATGGTCATTCCTTTCTTCTTGCGCAACTCGTAGAGCAATTGTGCGTATGTTTCGGTTTTCTCACTTGTGGCAGGGTCTATGATGGTGGCCTTGTCGATGTTCTTCAAACCCAATTTGCTGGCCAAAGCGAATATTTCCTCAGGATTGCCGATGAGGATGATTTCGGCCAGATTGTCAGCCAAGGCACGATCTGCAGCTGTCAGCGTACGTTCCTCCAGACTTTCGGGTAGCACGATGCGTTGCTTATCAGTTTGCGCCCGTGCGATGATTTTCTCAATCAAGTTCATTTCTCTTTATATATATATGTGTGTTTCTCTTGTCTCTAATCTTTCAACTTTCAACTTTCAACTCTCATCTCTCAACTCTCAACTCTCATCTCATAATCTCCCCTTCATCAGTATCTGTTCAAGCATTTCGCCTGTCACATGTGTCTTGAATCGGTTGTTGTAGGCAGCGGTGATACTTCCCGTTTCCTCGCTTACCACGATAGCCAGAGCATCCGTTTCCTTGCTCACTCCCATGGCGGCTCTGTGACGAAGGCCAAACTCCTTGGGAATATCCATATCATTGCTGACGGGCAGAATGCATCCTGCGGCGGTAATCTTTCCTCCGCTCACAATCATGGCTCCATCGTGCAAGGGGGTATTCTTGAAGAAGATATTCTCTATCAGACGTTGGCTTATCCTTGCGTTCAACTCTTCACCTGTATGAATGATATCGTTGAGCGGAAGGTCATTCTGCAACACAATCAGAGCCCCCACCTTCTGCCTGCTCATATTGGTGCAAGCCATTACGATGGATATTATCATGTCGTGGTCATAGCGGTATTCTGTGTTTTTCTTACGGTCGCTTCGTAACAGGCGTGCCAGACGGCTGAACTTCTCGTGTGTTCCCAAGGTATAGAAGAAATGGCGTATCTCATCCTGAAACAGGATGATGAGCGCAATGGCACCTACGTTTACCAATTGGTCGAGTATGCTTCCCAATAACTTCATCTCCAATATCTTGCTGATGAGAATCCAGAAACATACGAAGATGAGAATACCATAGAAGATATTCACCGATCGTGACTGTTTCATCACCTTGTAGCAGTAGAACAGCATTACTGCCACCAGAAAGATGTCAATCAGGTCCTTTATGCCAAATCCCAACATTTTTTCATCATATTATACATTCTTACTACTTCCACGCATTCCTTTACATCGTGTACACGCAGGATGTTAGCTCCTCTGCATAGTGCCAACGTGTTCAGCATCGTAGTGCCATTCAGAGCCTCCTGGGGAGACGTTTCCAGCAAGCGGAAGATCATGCTCTTGCGACTAATGCCCACCAACAGTGGTAATCCTAATACCTGCAAGTCCTTCAGATGCCCCATCAAATGGTAGTTCTGCTCCATTGTCTTGGCGAATCCGAATCCCGGATCCAGAATCACATCCTTTACCCCCATCTCGTGCAGTTGCTGTGTCTTGCTTCCGAAATACTGTAGTATCTCGGTCATCAGATGCGTATATTGTACCTGTTGCTGCATGGTCTTGGGCGTACCTTTGCTATGCGTCAGGATATAGGGGACTCCCAGTTTCGCTATTGTCCCGAACATATCCGGGTCAAGTTCTCCACCAGAGATATCGTTGATGAGATGTACACCATATTCCTCCACACAACGACGGGCTATTTCAGCACGGAAGGTGTCGATACTCACTATGGCCTCCGGTGCTACCCGTCGCAGGATTTCCAGAGCGTGTTTCAGACGTTTCCATTCCTCCGAGGCGCTCACTTCCTCGGCACCAGGTCGGGTAGAACAGGCACCTACATCCAGGATGTCAGCACCTTCTTCCACCATTTGTCGGACACGTCGTTCCATCTCCTCGTCTGCCATGGCGCGGCATCCTTCATAGAACGAATCGGGTGTCACGTTCAGGATACCCATCACCTTCGGAGTGCTGAGATCCATTAGTGTTCCGCCTACATTGATGGTGTTTTGGAGTGCTTGGAGCATACGTGTCTGTTAGATACCCTCTTTTATCACCAATCCTTTGCCCTTGCCGTAGTGACGGCCGGTGCGGTCGTAGAATATGGTGTAAACTTTGCCTGCGCAAGGTACGCCTTTCAGACACCACCAATCCCATTTTCCCTCGGGAAGCAGAGGATTGACCTGCAATGTGCCGTCTGGCATCGGAGTGACACCTAACAGCCCTGAGATGACCAGATCCGTGAACGTGGAGTGATTGTAATCCTTGCCGCGGTCGGGAATCACGTTGCCGTGACTCATCAGGATGGAGCGTGCCAACCATTCGCCTGTCAGAGGATCGAGGTTCTCGTCGATGAAGCAACGGTCACCCAATCGGTGTGAGTTGCTGAAGATGCAGAGCTGGTTGTAATATTGTTCCTTGGTGATGAATTTCTCGCCGAAACGTTGTATGCAACGTGCCATACCCATGAGGGTTTGCGAGGTGGAATAGGGCCAACTGGGGCCATCCCACTTGCAGTCGTGACCCTCGCGCGTCAAGCTGAATCCCGGATGACGACGTTCCACCGTGGTGGGGCCGTATGGTGCAGCAAAACCAAGCGTGTCGAACATCTGTGCCCATGCAGGACCCTTGCTCTCATCGGGAATGTCATATACCCAAGGCACATACCCATGTTGTTCGCGTGCGTCCGAGAGGGTTTCTTTGGAGCGTGGCCACACCTTGTAGAAGCAAGCGTCATTATCCCACAGGGCTTCATCCATGCGGTTCTTGATGCCTTCTGCACGCTTTTGCCAAGCGCTGGCCTCATCTGCCTTGCCGAGCAATTTTGCGATGCGCGACAGAGCTGTTGCATCGGCATACATATAGCTGTTGATGGTGACACGATAGCCTTGTGTGTTAGGATCCATTCTTCCGGATACAGAGCATTCCATGCCGTCATATCCGTCCCCCTGCCAATAGAGATTCTTGTCGGCATCGTAGTGGTCGCCCCAGTTCTCGAAGTTCTGGCAGAGAAGTGGATAGAGGTCGGTGAGTAGTTTCATGTCACGATGAACGAGCCAAAAGGCATACGTTGCATCAGCTGCGGGGAAACTGTATGCCCGGGGATTGATGCCTGGGTACGTGAGCCAGAAGCGTAGGTTGTTCTCTACGTATGTACTGTCTCTCAGCCATCGTCCTTCGTACGTATGGTGTTGTCCGGCACAGGGAATACCATTGTACTTCTGAGCCCAACCTACAGGAGGCAGGAATTCCGTGATGACGTATCCATCCGGAGTTTGCTTCACGTGCTTGCGGTATGTCCACCAGCGGAAGTAGTAGGTACGCTCCAACTCCTTGTCGGGACAATCCAGCAAGGGTATCTTGTCGGTCAGGAACTCGGCTGCTTGGGAATTGTTGTAGGTGTTTACGTAGGTCTCGCTATCTGCCTCGTTGAATTGCTGCACATAGGTACGCATCACCTCGTTGCTGGGCAATGGGTATTTTGCGCAGGAAGCCAATGCCACAAGGGCAATGCCACAGAGAACTCTTGTCGTTTTCATCAGCATGGGTGTGTATTAGAATTTCTTACCTTTGTGAACGACCAATCCAACAAATTCTCCTGCATCGGTTCGTCCGTTGTACCATAGTAACCAGCGGTCATTTGCCTTGTCGTAGCATACCGAGGGCTTGTAGCAAGCCAAGCCGTCCCACGCTCCTTCGGTGGGTTGTACCAATGGGTTGGTGGCCAGACGCTTCCAACGTGTGACTCCATCGGGAGAAATGGCTGCTCCGATACGAGCTGTATTGATATCGGTATAGCCGATATAGAACAGAGCGTACGAGCCGTCCTCCAACTGGTGAACCTCACATCCGCCGATACGATCCTGATCCCATTGTCCCTGAGAACTTTTCACGAAGATGGGGTTGAGCATCGAACGCTCCCAGTGGATTCCGTCCTTCGACTCGGCATAGCACAATACGTTGGGTTCGTAGGTCTCCCCGCTCGAATACCACATACGGAACACGTTGCGCTTCTCGTCGCGGAGTACGTAGGGGTTCATTACCGAATAGCCCTCGTAGTTGAACATAGGCACCAGCACGGGGTCTTTCTGTACGCGGCGGAAATGCACGCCATCGTCGGATATGGCATATCCTATCTTGCTGTAGCTGCAGTTATGCTGCTGGCCGGTGTACCACATGTGGTATTTGCCGTTCCAGAAGAGCGTGCAACTGCGGTTGATGACGTCTTCCCATCCTGTCGTGGAGTCGCAATCCAATACGATTTCAGGATCGGTCCATTTGATACCATCCTCGCTGTAGGAGATAGCGATGGCCTTCTTGGGACGCCAGGAGAAATACATGTTGTACTTGGCTTTCCCCTGTTGGATGACATTCACGTCGAAGCATGTGCCTAAGCGCACGGGGTCACCGAGAACGGGATTTGCTGGATGTTTCACCCATGTTGGGTCGGATGTAAAGGTCTGTGCTTGACCACACGAACTCACACATAGGGCGGCAATCAGCAACCCTTTTCTAAAGATACTCATTCTTGTCATACTTGTGTATAGAAATATTTATTGATTATTTTACGGGTGTTATTTTAGCTGCGAAGCCTCCACAGGGAGCCAGGTGGACGCGGAGCGTTTCCGAGGCTTGGACGGACGATTCCTCACATATCTGTCGGTTGAGGTCTTCCGAGGATTCCTCCGTGTCGCGATAGAGCGTGAGGGTGTATTTCCCTTCACCCAGGAAATCGAGGGGAAGTTCCACATCCCGGCTTTCGGTATTACCGATACATCCGATGTACCATTCCTGTCCGCTTCTGCGAGCCACTACGATGTAGTTGTCCACTTCTGCCAGAGGAACACGTGTCTCGTCCCATACGGTGGGAATCTCGCGCAGGAAAGCGAAACCCTCTTGTCCCTCGTAGGCCTCAGGTGCATCGGAGATGAGTTGGAGCGCGCTCTCCAGTACTACGTACATGGCCAGGCTGTGGCTGCGTGTACAGGTCGTCATGGGTGGGAATGACGGTTGGAAATCCTGTGTCTTTATAGCACGGAAACTACCCAGATGATAGTCGGCAGGACCGGCCAGGCAACGGGTGAAGGGGATGTCCAGGTCGTGATGGGCACCCTTCAGCTCGCCGCTGAATCGTCTGTCCCACTTGTACCATTCGTAGTTCAGCGTATTCTCGCGTGTGAACTCGCAGGGATATGTGCGTTGCAGTCCTGATGGCTTGCTTGCACCGTGGAACTGGACGTGCAGATGATACTTCATAGCCAACTCCAAGGCCTTTTTCTGGAAAGCAACCATCTCCTCGTCATCACGATCCATATAGTCAATCATCATACCATTGATACCCCATTCCTGATACTGGCGGAAGGTCTCTTCCATATTCTGGTTGAGCGTTTTCCAGTGTACCCATACTCGCATCCCTACCCCCTTCTCATGGGCATACTTACAGAGGGCCTCAATGTCGAACCCTGGGTAGGGCAACTTGGTGTTGTCGGTGGGTTGTGGCTGGCCAGTGGCACTTCCCTCGTTGTAGTACCAGCAGAATTCCCTGTTGTTCTCATCGATGATACCTGTGATGGAATGATATTTGATGTTATTCTCTGCACAGAAGTCGATGTAGTAGCGGTTGAAATTCTGGTTGATGGTGTTGATGTCACCCTTCTTCAGTTCTTCGGGTGCCTGATACGCATTCCACCAAGGCCAGGTGGATGTGCCGGGGTTCAGCCAGCTGAGGTCGCCCTCCGTACAGGGGTCGGCCAGAGTGGTGAGGATGGTTGATTCCAGCAAGGCACCTGCCCGATCGGTTACCTGAAAGACGCGCCAGGGGGAACGGCGGGGGAGGTCTCCCGTCACGCAGAGGCCTGAGTCATCCAGACGGGGAGAGAGCTTACCGCACAACTGGCCTCCTCTGGTGGTGAGCATCATACCGGCATAATCCACCACCATGGCTTCTGTTACGGCCATGTATATCCCCTCGGGGAAACTCAGCAGGGCAGGCATCTCGATGAGAAGACTGTCGGCGAATTCACTCAGAGGCTTGGTGGTATATACGTTCTCGTGGCTGCAGGAGAAGGTGGGCAGGATCATTCCTTTCAGAATGGGGTCTCCCGTGGTTCTCAGTTCCATCTTCTCGCCGCGGATAGCCAATTCCCTCATCCCTTCCTGTTCGGGGATGACGAAACGATAGGCCACTCCGTCATCGAAGGCACGCAGCTGCATCTCCACGACACGTCCTTCTGCATCCGACAGGGACACCTTCATTTCGTTACTCTCGCTGTGTACATGGCTTGTCTTTCCTGTAGGCAAGTCATAGTCATCCACCACGTGTTGCTTCCTGGAATTCTTTATCGAGACATTCTCGCCGAAATAACCATCGGCAAAATCAATTCCCAGCGGAGCGTTCTCCACCAGCACCTGATTCTTGTAGCGGATAGAGAAAGTGGTTTCCCCAAGTTCTGTACTCAGGGTGAACTGGAGGTTCTCGTCGGGGGAGGTTATGACGGTATTGCGTGTGGTACAACTCATCATGAGACATATCATGAGAGTCAGGAAAAAAGTCTTGTTCATTGCTTCTATTACGTTTTACGTGCAAATTTACTTTCTTTTGCCGTATTTACCAAACTTTGTAACAAATATGCAATGATTTCGGTCATTTCCCCCCTTTCTTCCTTATGCTAAACGGTAGATTCTGCGAGAGGTCGTGCCGGCAACTGACGTGAATCCAATGGGTGGAGCCCTGGCTCGTTGATGAGGGTGCTTGCCGATTTCTTCCAAGAGAATCGATGAGTCCCCGTTTTAGGGAGTCAGCATATAACATACTCAACACCTATGTTTGGTCATTATGGTCATTAGTCATTTGTCATTAAGGATTTCTGATGTCGCCGATTTCCGCCAAAGTAAATAGATATATTTATATATAAATATATCTATTTACTTTGAGCTCAAAAACGCATTTCATTTTCGCTTAATGACTAATGACTAATGACCATAATGACAAATACGTGATGACATCCTCCACGCTTCGCAGCAACTACTTTGTTACAGAATGGGGCGGGAGTTTGTTACAAGTGATACAGGATTGAAAAAACTGCATACCTTTGCAACGCACACATAAATCAGACATAAGTCAGCGATAAGGAATACGTTGTGGCCACGGTATTCTTCCTGTGTGTATGCGAAATAACGTGTTGAACCCTGCCGGGTAAAGCCTCCACCTCTTATCCCCAAGCCCAGCAGTCGGCTTTTTGAAGAAACAAAGGGTTCCCGAGGGATGAGGTGGGTACAAACCACCCCATCTAAATAAAAAGAAGACTGACTTCATCGAGAGTCACCATCACTTTGACCAGTATCGTGATGTACCTTGATTCGGAGAACTGGCTGAAAGGTAGCGTAGAGTACGAGAACGGGGAATACCAGCATCTGGGAAGTGTGGCAACAAACAATGGGTACAGCGACTGGGCAACAACAAGCCTTCCAGCTGATGTGAAGCAGATGTGGTATCGACTATCGTGTCGGAGATGTCAATATATTGTATGTTGCAATTTATTGTATTTATCGAACAGTTCCAGACATGACTGACGTTCGAATTCCTCCAACAGTCCACCCAGTTTGTCACGACCTCCGAATATTTTATCGAGTTTGTCGTCACGAAAACCTATAATGCCATTGTCTTCTATGGTGCAACCGTAATATATCTTACTGATGTTTGCCCATATGCAGGCACACAGACACATGTGGCATGGTTCGCCGGTGGTATAAAGTACACAGCCGCTAAGGTCGAATGTGCCAAGTGCCTGACCTGCCTTGCGTATTGCGTCTATCTCCCCGTGACATGTAGGATCGTTGTTTGCAAGTACATGATTATGACCAGATGCCACAAGCTTGCCGTCCTTCACTATCGCAGAACCGAATGGACCACCATGTCCCTGAGTGATACCTTCCATTGCTTCGTCAATAGCAATCTGCATGTATTTCTTTTCGGGGTATATAGCATCCTCCGCATTGGCTGAATCAGCTTCACTACAACCGCCCTGTACCAACGCAAATGCAGCCGCTTCTGTTCTCATCATTTTATTTTTCATAATTCCACAGCACTATTCCTAAATGCCGATATGACATTGCAAAGGTATCGATAAAATATGAGAAACCCACTCCATTCAGCGGGATTTTTATGCCGTAAGGCACATTTTGTATAGCGACGCCACATTTGTCTTTCACCAGGAACTGGTTCCCCGCGCGGTTTTGGTGAACCAAACACAAAAACTCCCAAAACCCCAATATCGGGAGTTGGTGGGGAGAATTGTAGCTCAGCATTCATTATTTTACGTCAGAACTTGCCGATAACGGAAAAATAATCATATATTTGCACAGCTTTTTATCTAAAAACTTGCCGATAATGAAATTTATATCTGTTAGTGAGTATGCCTCTTTGCATGGAATAAGTGATCGGACAGTCAGAAATTATTGCAGTCAGGGTAAACTTGAAGGAGCATTCCTGACGGGCAAGACATGGAACATTCCAGAGGATGCATTGGTCTGCAAGAAGGCAAAAACAAAGAAGGAGATGCCGCTTCTGAAGATTCTCCGCGAGCAAAAATCCATGCGCATGAAGGGAGGAATATACCATAGGACTCAGGTTGATCTCACCTACAACTCCAACCACATGGAAGGTAGCCAACTCACTCACGAACAGACACGTTACATATTTGAGACCAATACCATTGGCATCACGGATGAGAGTGTACGTGTGGATGACATCGTTGAGACGGTTAACCATTTCCGTTGTATTGACAATATTATTGATCATGCTACGGATAAACTGACTGAAGCGTACATCAAGGAGTTGCACGGGATACTAAAATCCGGTACTCAGGATTCCCAGAAAGATTGGTTCCGGGTGGGTGATTATAAAATGTTGCCAAATGAAGTTGGGGGCATGGAAACTTGCGAACCGGAACTTGTTCATAAACGCATGTCCACTATGCTCAGGGACTACAACTCAAAGAAGGACAAAACATTTGATGACGTCCTTGACTTACATCATGAATTTGAGGCAATCCATCCCTTCCAGGATGGTAATGGCAGAGTGGGCAGACTTGTTATGTTCAAAGAATGTCTTGCAAACGGCATAGTACCCTTTATCATTACAGAAGACCTTCGTAGATTCTATTACCAAGGTCTCCGACAGTGGAACAATATCCAGGAATACCTCCGGGATACTTGCCTGACAGCACAAGACAATTACAAATCATTGCTTGATTATTTCAGAATTGAGTATTAGGCATCAAGAAAGTCCCCTGAGCATTTCAATAATTTCAGCAAAAAATTGACATGCACGCGGGGATGGTTTCTTTATCCCCCCATAGAGTTGATTGACAGTTCGGTACTGGTTGCATTGTACTCAGAACCCCGCAGCCCGTTACTTGAATACGCGCTTCACAGCCTTCAGAAAACCATAGCCGTTCTCTTCGTCGGGCTCCAGGTAACTGCCTTCGGCCCACTCGTTCCATGCATTGATGGTGATGAGTGGCGTCTGCTGGGGATGACTGTCCACGTAGTCACGTGCCCGGAGCAGGAAATTCTCGAACTTCTGTGGCGTGATGTTGTGCACTACGCTCTGAGCGGGCGAAGAGAGGGGGAAACGGGGATTGGGATCCCAATCGATGGAGACATGGGGGAAATAGGGCACAGAGAATTCGCTGTCGTATTTCTGCCAGAAGGCTATGCCCTGATTGCCCCAATCGAGGTAATCGCAGTCGGTGGGCACGAGGTGGCACCACTGGTAATTGGTGAGGCTGTTGAAACCGAGATAGGTGATGGTATTGTCCTGTGTCTCGGTCTTATCACCTGGCGTGCCGGAGAGGGAGGAGGGCAAGGCACCCCATACAATGGCCTGAAGATGTAATCCTGGCAAACCGGCTGCTATACACTTCTGACGGAAGGCCTGGAGTGCGTCGCGTGCTGCTTCGAGGCCGCCCATTCCACGGATGAAGGTGCCTATCTCGTAGATGGCAAACACGGGGAGCCCGTCTATCCTGTAGTAGTTGGGCTGCTTGAAATAGTCGTTGATGAGATGGCTTGTAAAGGAGTCGAAGGTCTTGCGGTCGGTCTCGCCTTGCCAATAGACTTTGCTCTTGTCGGGCTCTGTACGATCCCAATAGGAATTGGCGGTATGGTTAGCCCACATGAGGTAGAAGTTCATCTTCTGGCAGTTCCTGGCCTTCAGGAAGCCGTTGTTGAGGACATTCTCCAGGAAGGGACGGCCCTGGTACCAGTACCAGTCGAAGATGAAGGTGTTGACTCCGTACTTGGTGGCTGTGCGGATGATTTTCTCTTGCATACGGGGGGATGCTTCGTCGAAATAGCCCCATTTGGGGACACGTGGCTGACGATGGCCCTGGAAACGGGGCACGGCGTTGTATATTCCCTCCCATTCTCCCTTGTGGTCGGCAAAGAGACCTATCTCCTGATAACGGGGTTCGTCGTGGTAGGCTGGCCAGATATAGGCGGCTACATCATAATGTTTTTTGTCCTTTCCCATGAATGGAACGGAAAGCAGGACGGCTAAAAGAAAAATCAGACTCTTTTTCATCTCTAATACATGCTTTTTAGGGTTTATCAAGCATAAAGGTAACTATATTTTCAAAATTACGGGACATACGCACAGGATTTGTTGGATATTTGGGCTATTTTGGCATAAGAACGAGGCGAAACACGTACTAATCTCGGGAGAAATAATGTCTCAGAACTGGTATCTGGGGCACAAAAAAACCGCTCATATCTTTCGCAGACAGAGCGGTTCTCATTATTGCAATTTAGAATTATTCAGCACTTGTCTCTGCAGGAGCTTCTTCTGCAGGGGCCTCAACAGTGGCTTCTTCTGCGGGAGCCTCTGTCACAGGGGCTTCTACAGGAGCCTCGGCTACTTTCTTTGAAGAACGACGTGTACGCTTTGCCTTCTTGGCTACCTTTGCCATGTTCTCGTCGAAGTCAACCAACTCGATGAAGCACATGGGTGCTGCATCACTGGCACGGAAACCTGTCTTGATGATACGGGTATAACCGCCTGGGCGATCGGCAATCTTGGGAGAGATGACGGTGAACAACTCGGTGATAGCCTTCTTATCCTGGAGATAGCTGAATACTACACGACGGGAGTTGGTCGTATCTTCCTTTGACTTGGTGAGCAGAGGCTCTGCATATTTCTTCAAGGCTTTTGCCTTGGCGAGGGTCGTAGTGATTCTTTTGTGCATGATCAGAGAGATCGCCATGTTGGCCAACAGAGCGCTTCTGTGGGATGCAGTACGGCCCAAATGATTGAATTTCTTGTTATGTCTCATTTGTTTTAATCTTTATCTAATTTGTATCTTGAAATATCCGTTCCAAACGAAAGATTCAGACTCTCGAGCAAATCATCAAGCTC
>DCHV01000056.1:28349-38553 GCA_002314945.1 Prevotellaceae bacterium UBA1743 | reverse complement strand
CAGTGAGCGATTTCTTACCGAAGTTTCTGAACTTCAACAGATCCGTCTTGTTGTACTGAACCAAATCGCCAAGTGTTTCTACGTTGGCAGCCTTCAAGCAATTGAGGGCACGCACGGAGAGATCCATCTCGGTGAGCTTGGTTTGTAGCAATTGACGCATGTGAAGAACTTCCTCGTCAAACTCCTCATTAGTATCCACTGATGCATTTTCCAACGTGATCTTCTCATCGGAGAACAACATAAAGTGATAAATGAGAATCTTGGCAGCTTCTTTCAAAGCATCCTTCGGGTGAATGGAACCATCTGTCGTAATTTCCAGTATCAGTTTCTCGTAGTCGGTCTTCTGCTCTACACGGAAGTTCTCTACATAATACTTGACGTTACGAATCGGTGTGTAAATAGAATCGATAGGAATGACATTAATATCCTGACAGAACTCGCGATTCTCTTCAGCAGGGACATAACCACGTCCCTTGTTAATGCCGATCTCTATCTGCATCGTTGCCTTGGGATCAAGATTGCAAATAACTAATTCAGGGTTTAACACTTCAAATCCAGTCAAATACTTGTTAAAGTCACCGGCACGGAAAACAGTCGTATTCTCTACAGTGAGGTTAACTTTCTCAGTCTCGAATTCGTCTACAATTTGTTTGAACCGGACTTGCTTCAGGTTCAGAATAATGTTGGTGACATCCTCCTTTACTCCGGGGACACTGGCAAACTCGTGCTCAACGCCAGAAATAGATACTGTGTTGATTGCGAAGCCTTCCAACGAAGAAAGTAGAATGCGGCGTAAAGCATTACCTATGGTAGTACCAAAGCCACCTTCCAAAGGACGGAACTCAAATTTTCCGTACTTGTCGTCGGCCTCCAACATTAAAACTTTATCAGGTTTTTGAAATGCTAATATCGCCATTATTAATTATTATTTAGAGTACAACTCAACGATCAACTGCTCCTTGATATTCTCGGGTATGTCTGCACGCTCGGGCTTGTGCAACAGCTTGCCTGCCTTCTGGTTCTCATCCCACTCTATCCAAGGATATTTGCTGTGATTGAAACCGGCGAGTGCGTCAGCTATCACCTCGAGGCTCTTGGCACGCTCACGAACACCTACCAACTGGCCGGGCTTCACGGCATAGGATGCGATTCCTACTACCTTGCCATCGACTGTGATGTGCTTGTGATTGACGAGCTGACGAGCTGCACGACGTGTAGGAGCTACGCCCAGACGATAAACGATGTTGTCCAAACGGCACTCGAGCATCTGGAGAAGAATCTCACCAGTAATACCACTCTGACGGGCAGCCTTGTCGAACATGTTACGGAACTGTTTCTCCAAAACTCCGTAGGTGTACTTTGCCTTCTGCTTTTCAGCAAGCATGACACCGTACTCGGAAGTCTTTCTTCTGCGGTTGTTGCCATGCTGACCAGGTGCGAAATTTCTCTTTGAAAGGACTTTCTCTGAACCGAGAATAGCCTCACCAAAACGACGGTCAATTCTTGACTTTGGTCCTGTATATCTTGCCATATCTTAAATTATTTTCTTGGTGTCCAAAAATACGTACTATACTCTTCTTCTCTTGGGAGGACGACAACCATTGTGGGGCAGTGGAGTTACGTCGATAATCTCTACTACTTCTATACCTGCTCCATGAACGGTGCGGATTGCTGACTCACGACCATTGCCGGGACCCTTCACATAAGCCTTTACCTTGCGGAGGCCCAAGTCGAAAGCCGTTTTTGCACAATCCTGAGCTGCCATCTGAGCAGCGTAGGGAGTATTCTTTTTTGAACCACGGAAACCCATCTTGCCGGCCGAGGACCAAGAAATAACCTGACCTTCGCTGTTGGCCAAAGACACGATGATATTATTAAAGGAACTGTGTACATGCAGCTGACCCATAGCGTCAACCTTCACAACTCTCTTCTTTGCTGCAACTGTTTTCTTTGCCATATCAATTATTATTTAGTAGCCTTTTTCTTGTTTGCAACAGTCTTCTTCTTACCCTTGCGTGTACGAGCATTGTTCTTTGTGCTCTGACCACGTACTGGAAGACCATTACGATGACGAACTCCACGATAACAACCGATATCCATCAGTCGCTTGATGTTCAGGGAAATTTCACTACGGAGATCACCCTCAACCTTGAACTCAGCACCGATAACTTCACGAATCTTACCAGCCTCTTCATCTGACCAGTCAGAGACTCTCTTATCCTTATCGACGCCAGCCTTTTCCAAAATCTTGTTTGAGCTACTGCGACCTATGCCAAAAATATAGGTCAAAGCGATTTCACCTCTCTTGTTCTGAGGTAAATCAACACCAACAATTCTAATTGCCATATACTAAATTATTTCTTTTGCAATAATGACTAACCCTGACGCAACTTGTACTTGGGGTTTTTCTTGTTAATAACATAAAGACGACCCTTGCGACGTACAATTTTACAGTCGGGAGTACGTTTCTTCAAAGAAGCTCTTGTTTTCATATTGATGTTTTTATTTATATCTAAATACAATACGACCCTTGGTCAAGTCATAGGGACTCATCTCTACTTTTACCTTATCACCTGGAAGGATCTTGATGTAATGCATTCTCATCTTTCCGGAAATGTTGCAGATAATCTTCTGACCTATTTCCAACTCAACACGAAACATCGCATTGGAAAGTGATTCTACAATCACACCATCTTGCTCTATTACAGCCTGTTTTGCCATGCTCTACTATTAATTACCTAATTGCTCTATTTTTTCAAAAGAAGATAAAATCTCGGTCTTGCCATTGTGAATGGCTACTGTGTGTTCGAAATGTGCGGAAGGTTTCCCATCCTTGGTGCGTATCGTCCATTTGTCTGGCATCATGTATATATCCTTTGAACCCATATTGATCATTGGTTCTATGGCAATACACATTCCATTCTTCAACAATGCGCCATTCCCTCTTCTTCCATAGTTGGGAATCTGGGGATCCTCGTGCATCTCACGACCTATGCCATGACCGACAAACTGACGGACAACGCTATATCCGTGGGATTCGCAATGACTCTGGACGGCATAACCTATGTCTCCTATTCTCTTGCCGACTGTAGCAGCCTGAATAGCCAAATAAAGGGATTCCTTGGTGACACGGAGAAGTTCTTTCACTTCATCGGAAACCTCGCCTACGCAAAATGTATAGCAGGAATCACCATTAAAACCATTCAGCAGTGTACCGCAATCCACAGAGACAATATCACCTTCCTGCAGGGGAACATCATTGGGAATCCCGTGTACAACCTGATCGTTCACAGACGTACAGATAGAAGCGGGAAACGATGAACCGTACGGATTGGGAAATCCAAGGAATGTAGGTACAGCACCATTGTCGCGAATATATTCTTCAGCCACTTTATCCAACTGACGTGTAGTGACACCTGGCTGGATAGCCTTTCCTACCTCAGCTAAGGTGCAACCGACCAATTGATTAGCAGCTCGCATCATTTCTATTTCATCCTCTGTTTTAAGATAGATCATCAGACGATAATTTCTTAATGAGCAGAAACGCCATAACGGCCACGAATGCGACCTGAACTCAGCAAACCGTCGTAATGTCTCATCAAAAGATGACTCTCTATCTGTTGCAATGTATCAAGCACGACACCTACCAAAATCAACAAAGAGGTTCCTCCGAAGAATTGGGCAAACTCGGGCTTCACATTCAGCAAGCCTGCAAAGGCTGGCATACATGCAATGACTGCAAGGAACAGGGAACCAGGCAATGTAATATGAGACATAATCTGGTCGATGTATTCTGCAGTATCCTTACCTGGACGAACACCAGGAATAAAGCCGTTGTTGCGCTTCATATCCTCTGCCATCTGAGTAGGATTCAGAGTAATGGCAGTGTAGAAATAGGTAAAGGCTATGATAAGCAATGCAAAGATGAGGTTGTATCCCCAACTGGTATGATCGGACAGAGCCATCAATACGGGAGAGGCAGCAGCACCTCCATCAGAAACAACACTCAAGAGAGTAATAGGAATAAACATGATTGCCTGAGCAAAGATGATAGGCATCACATTGGCAGCAAAAACCTTCAATGGAATATACTGACGTACACCACCTACCTGCTGACCGCCGTACATGCGCTTTGCATACTGTACGGGAATCTTGCGTGTTCCCTGTACAAGCATGATAGCTGCCAGGATAACGACAAAGAGCAGAAGGATTTCGAAGAGGAACATCACCAATCCACCACCGGTGAGGTTGTTGAGACGAGACACAACTTCCTGTCCGAAAGCCTGAGGCAGACGAGCAATGATACCCAACATAATGATCAGAGATACTCCATTGCCAATTCCTTTGTCTGTAATACGCTCGCCAATCCAAAGAATGAACATGCTGCCTGCAGCCAAAATCACGGTACTGGCAAGCATGAACAATGTCCAGTCAAGTGCAGGACTCAAGGAACCTGCTGCCTGCATACGCAAGTTGATAAGATAAGACGGAGCCTGGAACAGGAGAATAAAGATGGTCAAGTACCTGGTGTACTGATTCATCTTACGACGTCCACTCTCACCTTCGCGCTGGAGTTTCTGGAAATAGGGAACGACAAATGCAAACAACTGAATGACGATTGAAGCCGAAATGTAAGGCATAATTCCCAATGCGAAAATAGAAGCATTGGAGAACGCGCCTCCAGAGAACATATTCAACAAAGACATCAAGCCTGTGTTGGTTTGCTCACGAAGTGCAGTCAAAGCCTCTGGATTGATACCAGGGAGTACAATGAAAGAACCAAAACGGTATATCGCAGCAAAACCCAGCGTGATGAGGATCCGCGAACGCAAATCCTCAACATGCCAGATGTTCTTTAGGGTTTCAATAAACTTTTTCATTCGAATCAGAGTTTTGTAGCAGTGCCACCTACGGCCTGAATTGCAGCTTCAGCAGACTTGGAGAATGCATTTGCTGTAACGTCAACCTTTGATGTCAAGGTACCGTTGCCTAAAATCTTAACGAGCTCTGACGATTTCACCAAGCCAGCAGCGACAAAATTTTCCATACCAAGTTTGTCCAAGCCAGTCTTCTCTACCAACTTCTGGATGGTAGAAAGATTGATTGCCTGATACTCAACACGGTTGATATTCTTGAAGCCGAACTTAGGCAATCGACGCTGGAGAGGCATCTGACCACCTTCGAAACCGATTTTTCTCTTGTAACCAGAACGAGCCTTTGCACCCTTGTGACCGCGGGTAGAAGTACCACCCAAACCTGAACCAGGTCCACGGCCAAGTCTTCTACGACTATGCGTAGAACCACATGCAGGTTTCAAATTATTTAATTTCATAACGTCAATCTAATTTAACAATTGAATTACTAATTAGTCAATCACCTTAACCAAGTGATGAACTGCATTGATCAAACCACGGTTAGTAGGATTATCCTCAATCTCGACAACCTGGTTGGGCTTCCTCAATCCCAGAGTCTCCAGAGAAGCTTTCTGAGTACGAGGAGCATGGATTTTGCTTTTGATTTGCTTTACTTTGATAGTTGCCATGTTGAATCCTCCTTATCCTCTAAATACTTTTTCTACTGTGATACCACGGTTCTCGGCAATAGTCTTGGCATCGCGCATCTCACAAAGGGCAGCAATAGTAGCCTTTACCAAGTTGTGAGGGTTGGATGAACCCTTAGACTTTGCCAGACAATCGGTGATGCCGGCACTAACCAAAACGGAACGCATAGCGCCACCTGCTACCACACCTGTACCAGTAGAGGCAGGCATAATCAACACCTGTGCTCCACCGAAACGTGCAGTTGCCTCGTGAGGTACTGTACCATTCTGTACGGGAATCTGTACGAGGTTCTTCTTGGCAGCCTCTACACCCTTGGCGATTGCGGCGGTAACTTCACCAGCCTTACCAAGACCCCAGCCGAGGATTCCATTCTCATTACCAACAACAACGATGGCAGAGAATGTGAAGGTACGACCACCCTTGGTAACCTTTGTGACACGATTGATGGCAACCAATCTATCCTTCAATTCGCTTTCACTACTAATCTTAACTTTATTAATTGCCATAACCTATTAGAATTTAAGTCCACCGTTACGAGCTGCATCTGCAACCTCTTTCACTCTACCATGGTACAAATAACCGTTACGGTCGAAAACCACGGTGGTAATACCTGCTTCGAGAGCTTTCTTTGCTGCAAGTTCACCTACCTTGGCTGCCTGCTCCTTCTTGGGGCATGTCTCCATACCGAGAGAAGAAGCCGAAACCAGAGTTGTACCTGTCAAATCGTTTATTATCTGTACGTAAATCTGCTTATTGCTTCTGAAGACAGACATACGAGGACGTTCTGCTGTGCCAGAGATCTTACTACGTACTCTAAACTTAATCTTAACTCGTCTTTCTATTTTACTTGTCATGATCTTACTGTTTTAAAATTACTTTGCACCAGCTGACTTACCAGACTTTCTACGAATCTGCTCACCCACGAACAAGATACCCTTACCCTTGTAAGGTTCAGGCATACGGAAAGAACGAATTTTTGCACACACCTGGCCTAAAAGCTGCTTGTCACAAGACTCCAGAATAATCAGAGGATTCTGGTTACGTTCCGACTTAGTCTCAACCTTCATCTCAGAGGGAAGCTGCAACATGATGGGATGTGTGTAACCGAGCGAGAACTCCAGGATATTACCCTGGTTAGACACACGATAACCTACACCTACCAACTCCATCTGCTTTGTATAGCCTTCAGAAACACCTACCACCATGTTGTTCACCAAGGAACGATACAAACCGTGGAAAGCCTGTTTCTGCTTGCAATCTACATCTGCCTTCTCGTCAATCTCGAAAGTTACAACACCATTGTCAATCTTGACAAAGATAGAGGGATCAATCTGCTGAGACATCTCACCCTTCTTGCCTTTTACAGTAACAACATTGGCGTCACTTACACTTACCGTAACTCCTGCAGGAATATTAATGGGCAATTTACCTATTCTTGACATATTCTATTCCTCCATTAATATACGTAACAAAGAACCTCACCACCAATCTTCAGATCGGCAGCCTCCTTGTTGGTCATTACACCCTTGGAAGTGGATAATATTGCAATACCCAATCCATTAATTACTCTCGGCATATCCTGGTAACCGGTGTACTTACGCATACCGGGCTTGGAAATTCTGATTAGCTTCTTGATAGCATTCACCTTGTTTACGGCGTCATACTTCAAAGCAATCTTGATGGTACCTTGGGGTCCATCCTCAACAAACTTGTAGTTGAGGATATAGCCCTTCTCGAAGAGGATCTTTGTGATTTCCTTCTTCAAATTTGACGCAGGCACTTCTACAATTCTGTGCTTTGCCTGAATTGCGTTACGCAATCTCGTCAAATAATCTGCTATTGGATCTGTCATATAAAATGAATTTAATTAATCGGGACTCTCCCGACAATATTAAAAATTAATAATTACCAGCTTGCTTTCTTTACTCCTGGAATCAGACCATTTGAAGCCATCTCACGGAATTGGATACGTGAAAGACCGAACAAACGGATATAACCCTTTGGACGACCGGTCAACTTGCAGCGATTGTGAAGACGGATGGGGTTTGCATTGCGAGGAATAGCCTGCAACTTCTGGGCAGCCTCGTAAGCCTCCACAGGATCTCCCGTATTAACAATCTTCTTCAATGCAGCACGCTTCTCGGCATACTTAGCCACGAGTTTTGCTCTTTTCACCTCGCGGGCTTTCATGGATTCTTTTGCCATAATTAGTCGTTTTTAGCGTTCTTAAAAGGAAGTCCAAACTCCTTGAGCAGAGCATAACCCTCCTCATCGGTCTTGGCTGTTGTGACAAACGTGATGTTCATACCCAAGATACGATCGATGGTATCAATGTTGATCTCGGGGAAGATAATCTGCTCCTGAATACCCAGGGTGTAATTGCCACGACCATCGAACTTACTCTCGATACCCTTGAAGTCACGAATACGAGGAAGAGCGACACGTACCAACTTCTCGAGGAATTCGTACATTCTCTCACGACGCAAGGTTACCATCACACCAATAGGCATCTTCTTACGAAGCTTGAAGTTGGCTACGTCCTTGCGGGAAACGGTAGCAACAGCCTTCTGACCTGTGATGGCTGAAATTTCATTGATGGCCACTTCAATAATCTTCTTATCTGCGGTAGCCATACCTAAACCTTGATTTATGACAATCTTCTTCAGCACAGGAATCTGCATAGAAGAAGAATAGTTGAATTGCTTCATCAATGCAGGAGCTATACGCTCTGCATATTCTTTCTTTAGGCTTGCAGTATTTGCCATTGATTAGATCTCCTTAATTATTTAACAGTTACCTTACGAGCCTTACCCGTTGAACGGACAGCTTTGCCATCTACAATCGGGTTCAACTTTGAAACTTGAATGGGAGCCTCCTGCTTAACAATTCCTCCCTGAGGAAATTTGGCACTGGGCTTCTGGCTTTTAGAAACCAGATTAATACCCTCTACAATGGCACGCTGCTCCTTTACGAGCACCTGCAATACCTTACCGCTCTGGCCTTTGTTGTTACCAGAGTTGACGTAAACTGTATCGCCTTTCTTAATGTGTAACTTACTCATTTTCTCCTTAATTTAAATTAAAGAACTTCAGGTGCCAGTGAAACCACCTTCATATTGGCGGCACGCAACTCACGAGCAACGGGGCCAAAAATACGGCTTCCGCGCAATTCGCCTGCGTTATTCAAAAGGACACAGGCATTGTCATCAAAACGAATGTAAGAACCATCAGCACGACGGACCTCCTTCTTTGTGCGTACAATCAAGGCTTTGGATACTGTACCTTTCTTAATGTCACTTGATGGAATAACGCTCTTCACAGAAACAACTATCACATCACCTACAGATGCATAGCGGCGGCGGGTACCACCCAGTACACGAATGCACAAGCACTCTTTTGCACCACTATTATCTGCAACTACCAATCTAGATTCAACCTGTATCATGATTACTTAGCTCTTTCTACGATTTCTACTACTCTCCATCTCTTAGTCTTACTCAAAGGACGAGTTTCCATAATCAAAACGGTGTCACCCTTGTGACAGTCGTTCTGCTCGTCATGAGCATGGTATTTCTTCGTCTTTGCAACGAATTTACCATAAATAGGGTGTTTCTCCTTGAACTTGGCAGCCACTACAATGGTCTTGTCCATCTTATCGCTGATAACGACACCCGTTCTTGTCTTTCTTAAATTTCTTGCTTCCATGTCTAAGACCATTATTATTTGTTAAGTTCTCTCTGACGGAGCACTGTCTTAAGGCGAGCGATTGTACGACGCGCAGCCTTAATCTGAGAGTTGTTCTCGAGAGGAGAAACAGCATGGTTCAGCAACATCTGCGTGTAGCTGGCCTGCTCTGTCTGAAGACGCTCTGCCAAATCAGCAGTGGTCATCTCCTTAATTTCAGCTATCTTCATAATTATGCGTTTTTATCGTAATCTCTTCTTACAATGAACTTAGTTGTAACAGGCAACTTCTGTGCAGCTAAGCGCAAGGCTTCCTTAGCGATATCGTAGGAAACGCCTTCAATCTCAAAAATAATGCGACCTGGGGTAATGGGGAATACAAATCCTACGGGATCTCCCTTACCCTTACCCATACGAACGTCGGCTGGCTTCTTAGTAATTGGCTTATCAGGGAAGATACGAATCCAGCTCTGACCTTCACGCTGCATATAACGTGTCATAGCGACACGAGCAGCCTCAATCTGCCGGGCAGTGATCCAATGGGTGTCCAAAGACTTGATGCCAAAGGAACCAAAAGCCAACTGATTACCGCGCATTGCATTGCCTTTGCAATGGTTCTTTTGCGGCCTTCTATATTTAGTTCTTTTCGGTTGTAACATAATAATTCTGAATTTTAGCGATTGTTGTTCTTCTTGCGACGGAAGTTCTTACCACCATTTCCATTGAAATTACGATTGGTCTCCTTCTGCTGAGAGAAATTGGGGGCAAGGTCTTTCTTACCGTAAACCTCACCACGACAAATCCATACCTTGATGCCAAGCAAACCAACCTTTGTCAGAGCTTCTGCCTGACAGAAATCAATATCAGCACGCAATGTATGCAGAGGAGTACGACCCTCCTTGAACATCTCAGAGCGAGCCATTTCAGCACCATTCAGACGACCTGCAATATGCACCTTGAT
>DCHV01000056.1:22271-28246 GCA_002314945.1 Prevotellaceae bacterium UBA1743 | reverse complement strand
CGAGCAATGTTGTTTGCAACAATCACAGCATCCAACTCAGGCTTCTTTACTTCAAAGATATTAATCTGAATTTCCTTGTCGGTGAGCTTCTTCAACTCTTCCTTCAGTGTATCTACCTTCTCGCCACCTTTTCCAATGATCAGACCAGGACGGGCTGTACATACAGTGATGGTAACCATCTTCAATGTACGCTCAATGACGATACGTGAAATGCTTGCATCGCCCAAACGAGCATTGAGATATTCGCGAATCTTGCTATCCTCGAGGATAGAATCTCCGAAATTGTTTCCACCAAACCAACTGGAATCCCAACCGCGAACAATACCTAAACGGTTGCTAATCGGATTTACTTTTTGTCCCATACTTTCTTACTCTTAATCATTCTTAGTGTCAACGAACAAAGTAACATGGTTAGAACGCTTGCGGATTCTATAACCACGGCCCTGAGGGGCTGGTCTCATACGTTTCAGAGTTGCACCTTCATCTACAAATATCTTGGAAATGAAAAGTTCACCGTTCTCAGCCTTACGCTCATTCTTCTGTTCCCAGTTTGAAATAGCTGAACGCAAAAGTTTCTCAACTTCTGCTGAAGCAGCCTTTTTGCAGAACTTCAAAGTTGCCAATGCTCTTGTTACTTCCATGCCGCGAACCAAATCAACCACATATCTCATCTTGCGGGGAGAAGAAGGCACATTCTGCAACTTGGCAAAATACTGGGTCTTAAGTGCTGCCTTTCTTGCGTCAGCAGCTAATTTTTTTCTTTTTCCCATTATATTATTACTCTTTTTTTTTGACTAAATCGCCTGCTTATTTCTTCTTCTGACCAGCATGGCCGCCGAACTTGCGAGTAGGAGCGAACTCTCCCAACTTGTGTCCAACCATGTTCTCAGTAACGTAAACAGGAATAAATTTATTTCCGTTATGAACGCCTACGGTGTGTCCTACGAAATCAGGTGAAATCATAGAAGCACGAGACCATGTCTTTACGACATTCTTCTTACCACTCTCATTCATGGCCAGAATCTTCTTCTCAAGGCTTACTTCAATATACGGACCTTTCTTTAATGAACGACTCATAATTTACTCTAGTTAACTTTTTTACTTATTACACCTTTCGATAATATACTTGTTGGACTGCTTCTTCGGTGCACGAGTCTTCAGACCCTTTGCATACAAGCCCTTACGTGAACGTGGGTGACCACCAGACTGACGACCTTCACCACCACCCATAGGATGATCATGAGGATTCATGACAACACCACGGTTGTGAGGACGACGGCCCAACCAGCGTGAACGACCAGCCTTACCTGAGCTCTCCAAACCGTGATCTGAGTTACCAACACTACCCACAGTAGCCTTGCAAGCACTCAAAATCTGACGTGTCTCTCCTGAAGGCAACTTGATAACACAGTAGCGACCTTCACGAGATGTTAACTGAGCAAAATTACCAGCGGAACGTACAAGCAATGCACCTTGACCTGGACGGAGCTCAATGTTGTGGATGATGGTACCTACAGGAATGTTCTGCAGGGGGAGTGCATTTCCTACTTCGGGAGCTGCATCTGCACCACTCATAACCTTCGCACCTACGGTCAATCCGTTGGGAGCAATAATATAACGTTTTTCTCCATCAGCATAGAACAACAAAGCGATACGAGCTGAACGGTTAGGATCATACTCGATTGTCTTCACAACTGCTGGAACACCATCTTTCTCTCGCTTGAAATCAATGAAACGATACTTCTGCTTGTGGCCACCGCCGATATAGCGCATGGTCATCTTACCTACGTGGTTACGTCCACCTGTAGAATTTTTGCCGCAAACGAGAGACTTCTCAGGTACCGATGCAGTAATCTCCTCGAAGGTACCTATAATCTTATGTCTTTGACCCGGTGTCGTGGGCTTAAATTTACGTACTGCCATCTTCTATTAAATATTGCTGTAAAAATCAATAACGTCGCCTTCCTTCAAGGTTACTACAGCCTTTTTGAAAGCGTTTGTACGGCCTTTCACAAGACCAGACTTGGTGTAGCGACTCTTGTTTTTACCTGCATAGACGCAAGTGTTCACGTCTGTAACGGTGACATTGTACAAGGCCTCAACCTCTTTCTTAATCTCAATCTTGTTTGCGTCAGGACGCACGATGAAGCCGAACTTGTTCTGCTTCTCTGTGATACTGGTCATCTTCTCAGTGACCAATGGTTTAATTATGTATCCCATATACGTTCAGGCTCCTTATTTTGTTAAGTTAGCATCGATAACATCAAGAGCGCCTTCAGCGAGAATGACAACATCTGCATCGAGTACCTTGTAGGTATTCAGAGCAGCTGCAGGCATCACGTTGACGCGTTCGATATTACGAGCTGACAAATATACAACTTTATCTGAATCTGGCAAAACAAAAAGGGTCTTCTTGCCAGAAACTTTAAGATTATTTATGATTTCTGTCATGGATTTTGTCTTGGGAGCCTCAAAAGTGAAGTTTTCCACTACAACAATCGCATTTTCCTGAGCCTTGTAGCTAAGGGCTGACTTACGTGCCAAAACACGTACCTTCTTGTTCAGCTTGAAACCATAGTCACGTGGAGTAGGACCGAATACACGACCACCACCTACCAAAACAGGCGAATTGATGTCACCACGACGAGCGCCACCGCCACCTTTCTGACGACCTAACTTGCGAGTTGAACCACTTATCTCGCTTCTTTCCTTTGACTTGGCTGTTCCCTGACGCTGGTTTGCCATAAGCAATTTCACGTCCAAATAGATTGCGTGGTCATTGGGTTCAATAGCGTAAATAGCATCGTTCAGCGATACCTTACGACCGGTATCCTGACCCTTAATATTTAATACACTAACTTCCATTACTTGATAACACTAACGATTGAACCTTTGTAACCCGGAATACTACCCTTGATCAAGAGCAGATTGTGCTCGGGAATTACTTTTAACACTTGCAAGTTGTGTGTGGTAACACGATCACAACCCATCTGGCCGCCCATGCGCATGCCCTTGAAGACCTTTGCAGGGTAAGAACAAGCACCGATAGAACCGGGCTTACGCAAACGGTCATCCTGACCATGCGTTGTCTGACCAACACCACCAAAACCATGACGCTTCACAACGCCCTGGAAACCGTGACCCTTGGAAGTACCAACGATGTCAACAAACTTGCAATCGTTGAACAACTCTACAGTCAGGGTGTCGCCCAAATTCAACTCCTGTTCGAAACCTGTGAACTCGGCCAAGTGTCTCTGTGGAGCCACACCAGCCTTCTTGAAGTGTCCCATCAGAGGAGCAGAAGTATTCTTCTCCTTTGCCTCCTGGAAACCGAGCTGGACAGCTACATAGCCATCCTTCTCCATATTCTTCAACTGGGTAACAACACAAGGACCTACTTCGATAACAGTGCATGGTACATTCTTACCCTCGGCACTGAATACGGATGTCATTCCGATTTTCTTTCCTAATAATCCTGGCATTTCAGTTATAATTAATAATAAATAAATGTAATACTATACCTTGATTTCCACTTCCACACCACTGGGAAGTTCCAGCTTCATCAACGCATCAACAGTTTTTTCGGTAGAGCTGTAAATGTCTATCAAACGCTTGAAAGTACTGAGTTCGAACTGTTCACGGCTCTTCTTGTTTACGAAAGTGGAGCGGTTTACCGTAAAGATTCTCTTGCGGGTGGGCAGAGGAATTGGACCGCTTACAATTGCGCCAGTCACCTTGACTGTCTTAACAATCTTTTCTGCTGATTTGTCCACCAAGTTGTGATCGTAGGACTTCAGCTTGATTCTGATTTTTTGACTCATTAGTTTTATTTGTTTTAATTGATGTTAGAGGGGAGGAAGTGTACGTTAAGAGTCATTCGCTAACACACACTTCCTACACCTTATATTATATTATACCAAATCTACACGACCATGCATCTCTTCGAGAACAGCCTTTGCAATACCCGAACTTACAGGTGCGTGGTGATCATACGTCATGGAACTTGTAGCACGACCGGAGGTAATGGTACGCAAAGTAGTTACATAACCGAACATTTCGCCCAGAGGAACCATTGCACGTACAAGACGAGCGCCAGTACGAGTCGTATCCATGCTTTCCACCTGGCCACGACGCTTGTTCAAGTCTCCGATTACATCACCCATGCTCTCCTCGGGAGTAACAACCTCGAGTTTCATGATAGGCTCCATCAGAACGGGCTTAGCCTGTGCACATGCGCTCTTGTAGGCCTGGAGGGCACAAATTTCGAAAGACAACTGGTCGGAGTCAACGGGATGGAAGCTACCATCGAGCAACTCAACCTTCAGGCTATCCATGGGGAAACCACCGAGCACACCATTCTTCATGGCACTCTCGAAGCCCTTCTGAACAGAGGGGATGAATTCCTTGGGAATATTACCACCGGTTACCAGGTTTATGAACTGGAGTCCGCCTTCCTTGTAGTCTTCGTCGATAGGACCAACGTTTACAATGATATCGGCAAACTTACCGCGACCACCCGACTGCTTCTTATATACCTCGCGCAGATTCACAGTCTTGGTAATAGCCTCCTTGTAGTTCACCTGAGGCTTACCCTGGTTACATTCCACCTTGAACTCACGACGCAGACGGTCGATGATGATATCCAGGTGCAACTCACCCATACCGGAAATAATGGTCTGACCACTCTGCTCGTCAGTCTTGACGGTGAAGGTGGGGTCTTCCTCAGCCAACTTTGCCAAGCCGTTGGACAGTTTGTCCAAGTCCTTCTGAGTCTTGGGTTCTACTGCGATACCGATTACAGGATCGGGGAAATCCATAGATTCCAGAATGATGGGTGCATCCTCCTCAGCTAGTGTATCACCAGTACGGATATCCTTGAAGCCAACGCCTGCGCCGATATCACCAGCACCGATTACCTCGACAGGATTCTGATGATTGGAGTGCATCTGGAACAGACGGCTCACGCGCTCCTTCTTGCCAGAGCGTACATTGTAGATGTAAGAGCCAGACTCCAACTTACCTGAATAAACACGGAAGAAAGTCAAACGACCAACGTATGGATCGGTAGCGATCTTGAATGCAAGAGCAGATGTCTTGTCATCCTCGCTTGGCTTACGCTCCTCTTCCTCGCCAGTCTCAGGATTTGTTCCCACGATGTTGGGAGTATCCAGAGGTGAGGGAAGGAACATGCAGACATAGTCGAGAAGTTTCTGTACACCCTTGTTCTTGAAGGAAGAACCACATGTCATTGGTACAATGTCCAATGCCAGAGTTCCCTTGCGAATAGCTGCGATCAACTCTTCCTGAGTGATGCTATCGGGATCCTCGAAGAATTTCTCCATCAAGGCCTCGTCCTGCTCGGCAGCTTGCTCCACAAGCTTCATACGCCATTCTTCAGCCTCATCCTTCAGTTCAGCGGGAATTTCCTCTATACTATACTCAGCACCCATAGTCTCATCATGCCACAGGATTGCCTTCATCTGCAACAGGTCCACAATACCCTTGAAGTGCTCTTCTGCACCGATAGGCATTGCAATAACCACGGGATTTGCGCCCAGAACGTCCTTCATCTGACGTACAACCTCGAAGAAGTTGGCACCAGAACGGTCCATCTTGTTCACATAGCCCAGACGGGGAACATTGTACTTGTCTGCCTGACGCCATACAGTCTCAGACTGAGGCTGAACGCCACCTACAGCACAATATGTAGCCACAGCGCCATCCAATACACGCAGGGAACGCTCTACCTCGGCGGTAAAATCCACGTGTCCCGGAGTATCGATCAAATTGAACTTGTATTTCTTGTCATTCCATGTCCAGTAGGCAGTAGTGGCAGCCGAAGTAATGGTGATACCACGCTCTTGCTCCTGAGCCATCCAGTCCATGGTAGCTGCACCCTCATGCACCTCACCGATCTTGTGAGTCTTACCTGTGTAGAAGAGGATACGCTCTGATGTAGTTGTCTTACCGGCATC
>DCHV01000056.1:0-22139 GCA_002314945.1 Prevotellaceae bacterium UBA1743 | reverse complement strand
GTGCATATCCTCCTTGCGCTTGAATGCACCACCCTGCTCATTATAGGCGTCCATAATCTCAGCGGCTAACTTGTCGGCCATTGTCTTTCCACCACGCTTGCGAGCATAGGCAATCATGTTCTTCATGGAAATACTTTCCTTACGGTCGGGACGGATTTCGGTAGGAACCTGGAAAGTTGCACCACCAATACGGCGGCTCTTTACCTCCACCTGGGGAGTAATCTTGTCCAGCGCCTCTTTCCAGATTTGCAAACTGGCTTTCTCTTCGCTTGCCATCTTCTTCTCTACCAAGCTCAAAGCATTGTAGAAAATCTCGTATGAGATACTCTTCTTGCCATCATACATCAGATGGTTGACAAACTTGGAAACCTTCACATCGCCATAGACGGGATCGGGAAGGATGATACGTTTTTTTGGTTTTGCTTTACGCATTGTTTTGTTTGTTTTGTGTTTGTGGTTGTATTATCATGTCTTCAACCCCTCCTCCGAGAGGTTTACTCAACCTTCTTAATTACAAGCCAAAACGGGTTAATTTTTTACTTCTTTGCTTTGGGACGCTTAGCACCGTACTTGCTACGACGCTGCAATCTGTTGGCCACACCAGCGGTATCCAATGTACCACGTACGATGTGATAACGTACACCAGGGAGGTCCTTCACACGACCGCCACGAACGAGCACAATGCTGTGTTCCTGCAAGTTGTGTCCCTCTCCGGGGATGTAACTGTTGACTTCCTTCGAGTTAGTCAAACGCACACGAGCGACTTTACGCATCGCTGAATTAGGCTTCTTAGGTGTAGTGGTGTAAACACGAACACAGACACCACGACGCTGAGGACAACTGTCCAAAGCGGGGCTCTTGCTCTTGTCCTCCAACACCGTACGGCCTTTTCTTACCAATTGTTGAATTGTAGGCATTTTGTTTTGTTTTTATATTATATATTATGTAAATATTCTCTTAAATTATGTCAAACGGGTACTATACGCCCATTCGGGGTGCAAAGGTACAAATATTTACCCGATTTTCGCCTATCCTTTCCTCTCTAAAGGAGTGATTTCAGTCAAAAAATATAATATTTAAGATTATTTAACACTTCACAAAGGCATTCAATCACGAAAAAACGGAAATAAGACACGCTATTCGTCATAATCAGCACGAATAGTGTGTCTTATTTTTCCGTTGCCCGAATGGCGGTTATCCACCCCTGTTCAAGCGTCAAGCTTCTCCCTTTGTCTGGAAAGGTGCTATGGTGCGGCCTTTTGCTTGATTTTGAGGCTCTGGAATGCGGATTGGACCAAAGTTCTGTTCATATTTCATCAGATTGTCCTGCAAGGCCAGCAAAAGGCGCTTTGCATGCTCCGGGGCCATCAACACACGGCTCTGCACATCAGCCTTTTGCATCCCCGGGAGCATCTTGATAAAGTCAATCACTACCTCGCTACTACTGTGCGAAACCATAGCCAGATTGGTATAGACACCTTGTGCTATTTCTTGTCTCAATTCGATTTGTAACTGATTCTTCTGAGAATTCTGATTATCCATATCTGTACGTATTGTATTGTTCCTAAAATTGAAATCCTTCCGTCTTTATATCTGACAATGTATCAACAACTAAAGGCTGTATCACTTCCTCCTGCTTGGGTGTAGGTATGCGGTACATCTCCATTATCTCTTTCGCGGCCGGAAAGCCTTCGGGTGACAACTCTTCCAATTCCGCAGAATGTTCCGAAAGATACTGTTGAACTTTCAGTATATAAGACACGTATTTATCCTTTTCTCCTGCCTGTTTGATGTCTATCAACTGGAGTTTGACATCCTCGAGAGACTTCTCCAGCAATTCCATATCACCTGACTTCAATCTGTCGGAAAGGACCTCAGCAACGTTGTCCTCTGTGATTACGAGATCTATCACCTCGTCCAATATAGCCACGGTATCTATATGTAGGGAATCCTCTGTGGCAACTTCCCCATTGGAAGCATACGGTCCCGAGCAGGAGCCAACAAGTAGCGCCAACGACAACAGTCCTAAACTTACTTTCAGATACACCAGCATTCCCTTATTGATATCAAACAAGGTTGCAAAAATACGTCATTATCCTCAATTGTACAAGGAAACAGGTATAAAGTTCTGATGAAATATACTGACAAATATTCGATTTCCCAATTACGAAGGGATTACGAAGGGATTACGAAGGGATTACGAAGCAATTACGAAGGAATATAAAAGGTGCGAAATCTTGACAGACGTTTGTCTTCATTTTCTTGTTTCCTACGTCCATCGTACGTCCATCGTACGTGCATCGTACGTAGTGTGTACGTATTTCCACTATCGATCTACGGTATTTACTCGGTATTTGTCCGGTATTTGTCCGGTATTTGTCTGGTGAGCAAGGACAATTCTTCAAAAACGCCCTCGGAAACCAAAAATTTTCACCTTGGAAAAAAAATATTTTCACCTCGAGAAATTTTATTTTCTTCCTCGGAAAAAAAATATTTCTACCATGGAGTTTTTTCAGCCTGTTTTTGAGTGACAAAAACCGGATTATTGTCATTTTTTCGTCCATTTACTGAGAGGAAAGCAAAAAAAGTCGTAACTTTGTATTGAAATTCAGTACCCCCGACTCTACAAATGAGAATTCTTCTGATAAAACGAAGTGCTGTGTTCTCGCCGAACATGCAGGATAAGGATGAAGCTATCATTACATCCGTAAGAAATGCACTTGAAGAATCGGGCGTGGATACATCCTTGATTTCGGAAGAAGAAGTATCAGGCTTCACCTTACCCTTCCAGGCGATAGCTCACATGGCCAGGAGCCAAAAGGCTTTGCAATGGATAAAGGAACAGGAAGAGATGGGAATTCCTGTCGTCAACAATGCTTCCTGCCTGCTAAGTATCAACCGACGCACGCTACTATCCGTATGCAGCAAGAATGGAATCAGCGTCCCAGCCTATGCCTGCAGCACAAGAGAGGGTATGACTTTCCCCTTCTGGTGGAAACGGGACGACAGAGTCTCTCAGCAGTCAGACGATGTAATGCTCGTCCACGACGAGGAGGAATGGAGCACGCTCGAAGCACGAGGATGCAAGGAGTATGTCACCGAAGCGCACATCACGGGCGATCTGATAAAGTTCTATGGCGTGAGGGGAAGTGGATTCTTTCATTGGACATACCCTACCTACAGCAAGTTCGGGAAAGAAGACCTGAAATCCAAACCTTTCGGATACACATTTGCCGTAGAGGAGATGAAGGAGCAAGTCAACAAGCTTGCATCAGCAATCGGGATGGATGTCTTCGGGGGAGATGCCATCATAGACGATCGGAGGGTATTCTACATTATCGATTTTAACGACTGGCCCAGTTTCTCGCCCTGTGTGCAAGAAGCCTCGCGTGCCATAGCAGACCTCATAATAACAAAAACAAATGGACAATAAACTGCAATCTACCTTCAAGTCGCAAGACACGGAAGAATGGTTAGACATCCACTGGACAAGACCTATTGGCTTGGTGTGGGCTAATTTCTTCAATCACTTTGGAGTACACCCGAATACAGTAACCATCATCAGCATCTTCCTGGGTGCTGCTGCCGGCGTCATGATGTACTGGAATGACCCATTACATGCCATCATTGCTATCCTACTACTCATGTGGGCCAATTTCTATGATAGTGCAGATGGACAGTTGGCACGAATGACAGGAAAAAAGACGCATCTGGGACGCATCCTGGATGGTGTGGCTGGCGATGTCTGGTTCATCTGCATCTATGTGGCCTTGGTATGGCGTATGACACCACAATACGGGATTTGGATTTGGATTCTCGGTGCAATATCTGGATTTTACTTCCACATTCATCAGGCACAGTTGGCCGACTACTACCGCAACGTGCATCTCTTCTTTCTGAAAGGAAAATCAGGCAGCGAGATGGACAGTAACAAGAAGGCGCGCGAGGACTATGCCAACCTAAGTTGGAAGAAAGATTTCATCAGCAAACTGTTCCAATGGCTGTATATCGACTATACACATCAACAGGAAAAGATGACGCCACAATTCCAACTGCTATTGGCTCAGCTGAAAGAAAAATATGGAGAGGGCGAACTACCCGAAAAACTGAAAGCAGACTTCAGAGCAGGAAGCCTTCCCCTGATGAAATGGACCAATATACTCCAGTTCAATACAAGAACCATTACCTTATATATATTGCTACTCGTAAGTGCATTTACAGGCTACGACTACACATGGTTGTATTTCGTATTCGAGATGACTGTTCTGAACCTGATATGGTTCCACATGCGCAAGGAGCACGAACGATTGAGTATTCACATCAGAGAACACCTTGATGAATATTGAGAATATACAGGGGCTCATCTTCGATTACGGAGGCACATTGGACACCAATGCACGACATTGGGCTCATGTGATATGGGAAGGGTTCCAACATGCAGAAATCCCCGTCTCTCACGAACAATTCCGAGAGGCTTACGTATATGGAGAGCGGGCTTTGGCAAAAGCCCCCATCATCCTCCCAGATGACAATTTCCCCACTCTGATGAGGAAAAAGCTCGAAATAGAGACAACGCACTTGATGGAAATGGGAGTGTGGCAACCATCCTCCTTGAACGAGAGACGGCAGAAAAGCGATCAGGCAGCCCAATATTGTGCAGATTACGCACAAAGGAATATCGAGCGAAGTCATAAGGTTCTGACTCAGTTGGCAAATCGGTATCCGATGGTTTTGGTAAGCAATTTCTATGGCAATATAGGGACCATTCTGAAGGACTATCATTTGGATTCCTTCTTCCCCCACGTAATAGAATCGGCTGTCGTGGGAGTCAGAAAGCCAGACCCAGCCATCTATCAGATGGGAGTAGATGCTCTACAATTGCCGGCAGAAAAGACTGCAGTAATAGGCGATTCCTTCGGGAAAGACATGGTCCCAGCCAAAGCCATAGGATGCAAGGCAATCTGGATGAAGGGCGAAGGATGGAATAGCGACGAACAAAACGACGAAACTCTTCCAGATGCCATAATATACGACATCAATGAAATCACAGAGATTCTAAAATAACCCAGTTACCCTATGAAGTTACAAGGATACCCAATGACGTTTCGGGAATACAGATTCCCTCTGATAATGTTTTCCTCACTATTCTTTCTGTGGGGATTTGCACGCTCCATTATAGACGTCCTGAACAAGCACCTCCAGGAGGCAATGAGCATCTCGATTTCCCAGAGCGCGCTAATTCAGGTGAGTTGCTACTTGGCATATTTCCTCATGGCCCTTCCTGCAGGCTTCTATATCAACCGTTTCGGGTATCGCCATGGGGTCGTGACAGGCCTGTTACTGTTTGCCGTTGGAGCATTGATGTTTATTCCAGCAGCCAACCAAGCCATCTTTTACCTATTTCTTGCTGCCTTGTTTGTTTTGGCCAGTGGCCTTACTTTCCTGGAAATATCTGCCAACCCATATTGTTCGCTTCTTGGTCCTGTAGAAACCTCGGCAAGCCGGTTGAACCTTGCACAGTCCTTCAATGGAATGGGATGTGCATTGGGGCCGTTAATAATGGGAACCTACCTCTTTAGTGAAGGAAAAGACGAGACAGCCCTCTCCTACCCCTATGCTATTATGGGGGCTGTCGTATTCATTGTGGCGCTTTTATTTTCCCGCATCAAACTACCTTTGATACAAAAAGAAAGTACGGTTTCATCTGGCGAAGCCATCAAGATTCTAATCAAGAACAGGGATTTCATGTTTGGATTCTTTGCTTTATTGGCGTATGAAGTAGGTGAAATTTCGTTGAATAGTTATTTCGTAAATTATGCAACAGGAATGGACTGGATGTCTGCAAGAGAAGCCAGTTATTATTTAGGTTTAGGCTTGTTCATCTACATGAGTGGGCGTTTTCTGTCAAGTTGGATTCTACGCTTTATCCATCCCTACAATCTACTTCGTCTCTTCGCTATCGGGAGTCTCTCTTGTATGGCTGTTATTTTTTGTTCCGGCCTGATGAATTTTGAATTGGGAAAAGCCTCTATCATATTCATCCTACTGAATTTCCTCTTTGAGAGCATCATGTTCCCAACCATATTCTCCACAGCAGTTCGTAAACTGGGCAACCTGACCAATACGGGAGCTTCCATCCTGATGATGACACCTGTGGGAGGATGTGTATTCCTGACCATGGCAATAATTGCCGACAAAACAGGCAATTTCACACTACCCTTCATCATTCCATTATGCGCATTTTTCTTTGTCTGGTTATACGCACGACAAAAGTGGGCAGTCAGTCAGAAGAAGAGTAAGTTGAAAATGAAGAAACAGTCAGAATAAAGAAGACAAATCACATGTCTTTCGGAATACGTTTCAAGGCCTCTTCCTCAGTTCCGCGGAAGGGGCCTGAATATTCCAGTTTCAAGGTAGATACAGCTGCGGCAAAACGTCCTGCTTCCAATACGGAAGCGCCTAGCGAACGTTTGAACACATACCCCATCACATACGTGTCACCACATCCCGTGGCATCAACCACTTTCAAAGGGCAATATGCGGGAATCTCATAGAATTGTCCATCAGCAAATATGATGCTGCCGTAACTTCCCAATGTCAGAAGTACTTCCTTTACGCCCCACTCTGCCAACTTCCGAGCCCCATCATGGAGGTTTTTACATCCAGTAAGCACTTCTATTTCATACTCATTCACTTTCAGTATATCTATGTACTTGAGTGCCTCTTTCTTGTTCTCCCAATCTACGGGATATACATGTTGATCTCTCACTTCACGCAAGTAACCTTGTGCATCTACGACAAGAGTACCTTGTCGAGAAAGATGGCGAATCACATCTATCGAGAAATCATCAGCCAAGAGGCTACCCAAAACGATATAACGAGCGTGTACATCCCGTAATGATTTTACAGTAAAAGGATCTGCCTTGGCCAATACCCTCTGACGACGATTATTGAGATTCTCACCATATATATTCTCGAAGTAAACCGTATGACGACTGGGCAAGACAATTGCGTCAATCCCCAAACTGCGAATTTTATCTACAGCAGGCATATCTTCGTCAGCCAAAGAAGTGATCAATTGGTATTGGATATCATCACGAAGCAGGTGGCTAATTCCATGCGTGAAATAAAACGAGGCTCCACCAGGCATGTGAATATCTGCCTGAGGCGTGATAATACGATCGTGAGTAATATGGCCTATGCAACAAATGTCTGTCATATCAAGTCTGTAAGCAATTAGAAAGTGACACGGAACATACCGCGAATACCCCACGTATGAGTACCTTCGTATATGTAATTCATACGATGCACATACTCTATATGGAATATCTTGAAAATATTATGTATTCCCGCTACAAGTTCAACGTATGGTTTCTCTTGGTTCATCACGTGGGAATTGTATTGAAATGAGCCATCCGAACGGAATGAGCCAGGAAAATAGAACAGATTGGCATCATTACGATTGCATTCGAGGAAAGGATTATTCTTATCCGTAAGAGTTCCCCATAAACAGTTTACGCCAATATATTCACGCCATTTCAGTTTCTTTATCAAAGGAATTCGATTGAGTATCTTACCATTCAAATCCCACGAAATCATAGCAGATGCATATCTATCGTTCAGGAATTCCATATTGTCAATCAGATTGAATGTATAATCCTCCATGATATAACTAAGATTTGCAGCTGGATAAATCAAGAAAGGATATGGCACCTTGTTCCATTGTACTCCACCCTTTAGCATACAATCCAACTTACCCCATGAATGAAGCCAAAAACGCTTATACAAAGTAGCTTCTGTAAAATTGTAATCAAAATCTCCACCCATTACGCCCTTGACTCCAATGGTATGATTAAGCCCCAATATCGGAGAATCGAAATTGGTGGGAAGACGACGTTGCTTGGTATTGATGTAAGTCGCTCCTGGCTGATATTTCAATCCGATGCTGGCTTCCGAAAAAGTAATCTTAGAAAGGTTAACCGAAGGATCTCCCCGAGTGGGATCTACAGCACCATTTAGAGGCTGATAAAACAAATGGCCAGCACCCTCATTACTTTCTCTGCGTAACTGAGCATTAAAACGAAGACCATTTTCCCACTCACGATCATACAAAAGATTGAAACGCTCGAAATAATTCATGTGTTTGACTGACGTCCATTTCAATGCGACAAACACATTATCTTTGTCGGTGGGAAGAAATTTGTCACTTGGGGACATAACATCGTTTGTATAAGAGAACGTGAGATTATTCACAGGATATTCACGTGGAAGATAGGCTTTTTTGTTGAAAGAATACGTTACCTCACCCATACCTTTCCAACGTTGATCGCCAAAACCATATTTCACGAAACCTTTCAAGAAAAGATGCTTGTTCAGATTTGCTGTAGTCTGCGCGCTTGCACGCAATCGGAAGCCTTCTACGAAATTGCTACCTATCATAGTGTTGATGGGACCAATATCTACCTTACTGGGACTTGAGATGCTTGTCTCCACAAAATTCTCAACAAAAGCTTTGCCCACCCATAAAATCTCTTTAAAACCTCTGATACCTTGGATACGTCTGATGAAAAGATTCATCTGGTCTTCTCCTTTTGTCAAAGGTGTAGGACGTTGCTCTTCCCAAAATTCCTCATCACGCATTTGGGCGGAGCTCTCCACTTTGGTGTCGCCCTTGAATTTGAAGGTTCGATCTGCAATGGGAGAAAAATCCCAGTTGCTATATTTCACCGTTCGTTCCACTTGCAGTTTCTGTATCCACGATGCTACCTTCATTTGAACAATCATTTTATTATTCGTGACTATCTGCTCCCCAGAGGGAAGTGGCTCAAAGTCCTGAACAATATTCATTTGTTCTACAAAATTCACATCACTACGACTGGGGATTCCAATATCAGCACGTTTTAAACGCCAAGTAGAATCAGCCAAAACATACAAGGATCCGGAAAAGCCGAAATCCTGAGGATTATTTGGCGTAAAATCCAACTTGTAACACTTCTGTTTATCAACTTGAAGCGTATCAACAATAAAATAGCGATAAAAACTGATAGCTCCATTGCTAATGGGGCTGGTAAAAGGATATTGAAGTAATCTTACCTGATCTTCGTATATATCTATATCCGTGAAACAATCTGTCAACATAGTGTTGAATATATCACCCGTATTGATAAGATCAGTTACTCCCTCATTACGTTGTCCCAACACAATCGACTTCTCTGTATTACTCTCTTTTTTATAAATAATACGACTCACTTTCTCATCTACCGTCAATGGGAGAATCAGTTTTCCCGTTTCGGGACAGGTTTCTACATGTTCCTTCAAGAATGGGAAATGTTTGAAATGGTCATCCTGAAACACTTTGTCGGTAAATTCATTCAGAGCCATAGTCATCTTCTCATACTTCATGTAAGAAAGAAAATCATGCTGTTTCAAATCAGAATGAGTCTTAGCAGCAATTACCTTGCGCATCATGTCCACAGCGGGATTATTTTTACGCGTGTATTTCTTCTTTTTTGTTGACACAATCTCTACTTCCTTCAACGAAGAAGCAGATTCCTGAAGTTTTACATTCAGCTTCTGCGGCTCTGAGATTTTAATAATCTGTGAGTCGAAACCCATCATGGAAAAAACGAGGTTTCCTTTCCTGAAAGCAATTTTGTAATTACCATTGATATCACTCTGTACCAAAGTAGATTTGTCGTCTTGGTAATACACATAAACCATAGGTAAAGTTTCACCAGTACCTGCCTCTGATACAACGCCATGTACCAATTGTGCAGATGCTTTAGATGCGAATAGAACGCATAGCAAAAAGAAAAGATATGATACTTTCTTCACGACTTAATACTCAATTTCTGTCACCAGATAGAAAGATCTCCGCCTTTTGAATGTCCGATGCATGATCAACGTCCAAAATCTTACTCATAGGAAAAGCCCTCAAATGTAGTTGATCCACAATGAGCCCCCTCTGGAAATTACGCATTCTGCTTTGACCTTCTGAAATACAACGATCCAATGTCTTCAAAGCTGATGACCGCAAACAATAAATTCCGCCACTTATGTATTTCGATTTCTCTTGTTTGACATCAAAGAAACCAAGGACATTTAGCATATCATCCACACCTACATACAAAGGCTTTTCATCGTCTATGAAATCTGTCACAGCCATCATTCCATCCGCATTACTATTTTGAAAAGCCCGGATATATTCAGAAAACTCATCTTCGCGGAAAATAGTATCTACTGTAGTCAAACAAAAATCCGAATCATGCAGATATGTAGCCAATTCGTAGAAACTATGCATACTACTTGGAGTGGATTTAACCACTAAGTCGATTGGAACATCCGCTTTTCCGTTTGCAATCAATTCGCGGATGTGAGCTTCAGTTTGTGGGTGCAACGTATTGACGATAATAGCAATTGAGTCTGCATCATTAGACTGAAAAATCCGAATCAAACGATCTATCATGGGTTCACCACATAAACTAACCAAGGGTTTGGGCAATTGCACACCTTCCTGAGCTAGTCGGGAGCCTTCTCCGGCTGCTATTATTGCATATTTCATACGTCTTCCAAATTTCGGGTGCAAAGATACGAAGAATAATCTATTCAGGGAAATACGGCCCAATAAAATGGCTGATTTTTCAGGATAGCTCTATTTAATCAAGAACCTCTGTGACTTTTCTTAGGATCACAGAGGTTCTCTTTTCTATTATGTCAACCAAACTTGGTTACATTTCATCTACAGCATAATCGAGGATAGTTTTACGGTTTGCAAGAATACGCTCGTAATCTTCGCGATTTCCCACTACGATACGATCAAACTCACGAAGGCCCGTACCTGCAGGTATCAAATGTCCGCAAATCACATTCTCTTTCATACCCTCCAGATAATCTGATTTCCCGACAATGGCAGCTTCGTTAAGCACCTTGGTGGTTTCCTGGAAGGAAGCAGCAGACATAAAACTGCTTGTCTGCAAAGCGGCACGAGTAATACCTTGGAGAATCTGAACAGAAGTAGCAGGAACGGCATCCCTTACCTGAACAATACGCAAATCTCTACGTTTCAGAGAAGAATTCTCATCGCGAAGGCGACGGGCCGTAACAATCTGACCTTTCTGCATATTTTCTGAGTCACCAGCATCTGTTACAATTTTCTTGCCCCAAATACGGTCATTCTCTTCTGCAAATTCCAATTTGTCAACAATCTGTTGCTCCAAGAAACGAGTATCGCCAGGCTCATCAATCTGAACTTTACGCATCATTTGGCGAACTATCACCTCAAAATGCTTGTCGTTAATTTTCACACCTTGCAAGCGGTACACATCCTGAACCTCATTGACAATATATTCTTGAACAGCGGTAGGACCCTTGATTGCCAAAATGTCAGCAGGCGTGATTGCTCCATCCGAGAGTGGCATACCAGCACGTACATAATCGCCCTCTTGAACCAAAATTTGCTTACTCAGAGGTACTAAGTACGAACGTTTGTCACCTGTTTTAGACGTAATGCTAATCTCACGGTTTCCACGCTTCAACTTGCCCATAGTCACCTCGCCATCAATTTCTGCCACAACAGCGGGATTGCTGGGATTACGTGCTTCGAACAATTCCGTCACACGAGGCAGACCACCAGTGATATCACCACCACCTCCTACAACACGAGGAATCTTGATGAGTACCTGGCCAGCTTTCACCATCTGATTATCTTCTACAGCAATATGACCACCGATAGGGAAATTCACGGTATGAAGAATATCGCCATTTGCGTCTAATATGTGGGCGGTAGGTATCTTTGTCTTATCATGAGATTCAACAACAATCAACTCGCGAAGTCCAGTTGCGTCATCTGATTCCACACGATAGTTGACACCCTCTATCACATCCTCAAACTGCACCTTACCGGCATGTTCTGTTACAATGACAGCATTGAAGGGATCCCACTTAGCAACAATATCACCTTTTGCTACGATGTCACCTTCCTTCTTATACAAAGTGCTTCCATAGGGAACATTCAAAGTAAGAAGGACAATACCTGTATGTACATCCACGAAACGAACTTCAGTCAAACGACCTACAATCACCATGGCAGGATTACCCTCTTCATCGGTAATATCAACAGTGCGCAATTCTTCGAATTCCAGACGACTATCATACTTTGCCTTTATCATCGCATTTGCAGCAGCATTACCTGCCACACCACCAGCATGGAATGTACGCAATGTCAACTGTGTACCAGGTTCACCAATAGACTGTGCTGCAATAACACCGACTGCCTCACCCTTTTGAACCATCCTGCTTGTTGCCAAATTACGACCATAACACTTCATACAAACACCCTTCTTGCTCTCGCAAGTCAGCACGGAACGAATTTCGACACTCTCCAGAGGACTATCTTCAATTTCTTGTGCCTTGGCCTCTGTAATTTCTTCTCCAGAAGCACATATTAACTTACCAGTCGTAGGATGTATAATATCATGAACAGAGACACGACCCAAAATACGATCGTAGAGGCTACTGATGACCTCATCACCATTCTTCAAGGCTGTGCAAACAAGACCTCTCAACGTACCACAATCCTCCTCATTGATAATCACGTCGTGGCTAACATCTACCAAACGACGAGTAAGGTATCCTGCATCGGCCGTCTTCAAAGCGGTATCAGCCAAACCTTTACGAGCACCGTGAGTAGAGATAAAATACTCAAGCACACTCATACCCTCCTTAAAGTTGGAAAGAATAGGATTCTCAATAGTCAAAGGCTCTGCACCTGCTTTCTGGGGTTTTGCCATCAATCCACGCATACCACTCAACTGACTAATCTGTCCTGCACTACCACGAGCTCCAGAATCCAGCATCATATACACGGCATTGAAACCATGATCAGCTTCCTTCATAGTCTTCATTAGGATGGCAGACAAATCATTGTTGACATGCGTCCACGTATCGATTACCTGATTGTAACGTTCCTTGTCGGTGATGAAACCCATACCATAATCCATGGTGATGCGCTCAATTTCTTCATTACCCTTTCGTACCAGTTCCTCTTTCTCCTCAGGCACGATAATGTCGCCAAGGTTGAAAGACAAGCCGCCTTCGTAAGCCATACGATATCCCAAATTCTTGATACCATCCAAGAAATCACAAGCACGAGCTACACCGACTGTCTTTATCACATCAGTAATGATGCCACGCAAGGTCTTCTTAGAAATAATGTCATTGAAGAAACCGACTTCTGTTGGAATAATTTCATTGACGATGACACGTCCGACACTTGTTTCAACCATTCTCTTACCAATGGTACCATCGGACAATACATCATCCACCATTACCTTCACAGGAGCATGTATATCTACACGTTTTTCATTGTATGCAATGACAGCCTCTTCTGTTCCATAGAACTGCAATCCTGCACCCTTAGCGCCAGGCAAGAGTTTGGTGATGTAATAGAGGCCAAGAACCATGTCCTGAGATGGCACCGTGATGGGTGCTCCATTGGCAGGATTCAAGATATTGTGTGATTGGAGCATTAGAATTTGAGCTTCCAAAATTGCCTCGTTGCTCAAAGGCAAGTGAACTGCCATCTGGTCACCATCAAAGTCAGCATTGAATGCAGTACATGCCAAAGGATGAAGCTGAATAGCCTTTCCTTCGATCATTTTAGGTTGGAAGGCCTGAATACCTAAACGGTGCAAGGTTGGAGCACGGTTCAAAAGTACAGGATGACCTTTCATTACATTCTCCAGTATCTCAAATACAATGGGTTCCTTGCGATCTACAATTTTCTTCGCACTCTTCACGGTCTTTACTATTCCGCGTTCTATCAACTTGCGAATAATAAACGGCTTGTACAATTCTGCAGCCATCAGTTTGGGAAGACCACACTCACCCATTTTGAGTTCAGGGCCAACCACGATAACCGAACGTGCGGAGTAGTCAACACGTTTACCCAATAGATTCTGGCGGAAACGACCTTGTTTTCCCTTTAGTGAATCTGACAAAGATTTTAGAGGACGATTACTTTCAGTCTTTACTGCACTACTTTTACGACTGTTGTCAAACAAGCTATCGACAGCCTCCTGCAACATACGTTTTTCATTACGCAAAATAACCTCCGGAGCTTTAATCTCAATCAGTCTCTTCAAGCGATTGTTACGGATGATGACACGACGATAGAGGTCATTCAAGTCACTCGTAGCAAAACGTCCGCCATCCAGGGGAACAAGAGGACGCAATTCAGGAGGAATGACAGGCAAAATTCGCATTATCATCCATTCTGGCTTATTACGCTCACGGCTGGTACGGAAACTCTCCACTACCTGCAGACGCTTGAGTGCATCATTCTTCCGTTGCTGTGCAGAATCCTTGCTTGCAGAATCGCGCAACTCATAGGAGAGTTTGTCAAGATCCAACTTCAGCAAGAGATCATATATAGCCTCAGCTCCCATCTTAGCAATAAACTTCTGGGGGTCAGAATCATCCAAATATGCATTGTTCTGAGGAACCTTCTCCATCAGATTCAGATACTCATCTTCAGAGAGAGTATCATTCATACGAACTACTCCTTCCTCCACACCACGCATATCATCTTCAGAACTCGGTCCTAAGATACCTGGCTGAATGACGACATATCGTTCATAGTAGATGATTGCTTCCAACTTCTTGGTAGGCAAACCGAGCAAATAACCTATCTTATTGGGCAATGAGCGGAAATACCAAATGTGAGCAATGGGCACAACCAAAGAGATATGGCCGCTACGCTCACGACGAACTTTCTTCTCAGTCACCTCAACGCCACAACGGTCACATACGATTCCTTTGTAACGGATTCTCTTATATTTGCCGCAATGGCATTCATAATCTTTCGTGGGACCAAAAATACGTTCACAAAACAATCCGTCACGCTCGGGTTTATATGTGCGGTAGTTAATTGTCTCTGGTTTCAAGACCTCGCCAAACGAATTCTCCAGGATTTCTTCAGGAGAAGCCAGACCAATGGTTATCTTGGTAAAACTATTCTTTACCTTTGTTTCTTTCTTAAAAGCCATTATTTATCCTTTCTTAAAAGAGTATTCGTTCATTATTCCAATGTGATGCTCAAACCGAGACCACGTAACTCATGTAATAGCACATTCAGGGATTCAGGAATTCCAGGAACAGGCATTGGTTCACCCTTCACAATAGCTTCGTACGCCTTGCTACGACCTACCACATCATCACTCTTCAATGTAAGAATCTCTTGAAGAACATGGGATGCGCCAAATGCCTCGATTGCCCAAACTTCCATCTCTCCGAAACGCTGACCTCCAAACTGGGCCTTACCACCAAGAGGTTGCTGGGTAATGAGTGAGTACGGGCCGATGGAACGAGCGTGCATTTTATCCTCAACCATGTGACCAAGTTTCAACATATAAGCTACTCCGACTGTTGCCAACTGGTCGAATGGTTCACCTGTAGCACCATCATACAACTGAGTAGAACAATAGCGAGGAAGTCCTGCCTTATCTGTCCATTCTGTCAAGTCGTCCAATGAGGCGCCATCAAAGATCGGCGTAGCAAACTTCACGCCAAGTTTCTTTCCAGCAGCACCCAATACAGTCTCGAAAATCTGACCGATATTCATTCGAGAAGGCACACCCAACGGATTAAGAACAATATCTACAGGAGTACCATCTTGTAAGAAAGGCATATCTTCCTGACGCACGATCTTGCTGACAATACCTTTGTTACCATGGCGTCCAGCCATCTTATCTCCAACACCAATCTTACGCTTCTTGGCAATATAGACCTTTGCCATCTGAATGATACCACTTGGCAGTTCATCACCGATAGTGATAGCAAATTTCTTGCGCTTCATCTCAGCATCCAACAACTTGAATTTCTTCAGATAGTTGATAATCAACTGAGGAATCAATTTGTTGGCATGGGCGTTGTTAGTCCAATCGCTCAACTGAACCACCGTAAAATCAAAGCTTTCCAATACGGAAGCAGTTATTTCAGAACCCTTTGGTATCAGTACGATACCCATATAGTCCTTGACGCCCTGACTCTTCAAGCCCTTGGTCAATTCAAGTAATTTGTCAATCAAAATAGCTTTCAAATCAGCCACTTTACTATTGAACTCATCATCAATATTCTGTAGGCGTGGTTTATCTGCCAGTTTGGCTGCACGATTCTTTATTGCACGAGAGAAGAGTTTCTTATCGATTACTACACCATTCAAAGAAGGACTTGCTTTCAATGAAGCATCTTTCACATCGCCAGCCTTGTCTCCAAAGATGGCGCGCAGAAGTTTTTCTTCGGGACTGGGATCACTCTCACCCTTCGGCGTAATCTTTCCTATCATGATATCACCAGGTGCAACACGCGCGCCCACACGAATGATACCATTCTCGTCCAGATCCTTTGTAGCATCCTCGCTCACATTGGGGATATCGGAAGTGAGTTCCTCCATTCCACGCTTTGTCTCACGAACCTCAAGAGCGAATTCTTCTACATGGATACTCGTGAGAATATCCTCACGAACAATACGTTCGTTCAGAACAATGGCATCCTCGTAATTATATCCTTTCCAAGGCATATAGGCAACCAAAAGATTGCGGCCCAAAGCTAATTCGCCGTCCTCTGTAGAATAACCTTCAGTCAGGATCTGGCCTGCCTCGACCTTATCTCCTTTGTTGCAAATAGGACGCAGGTCAATGGTCATATTCTGATTGGTACGACGGAATTTGGGGATACGATATTCTTTCAATGCAGGTTCGAAACTTACGAACTCCTCGTCCTCTGTACGATCATACAAGATACGGATTGTAGTCGCATCAACATACTCTACCACTCCAGTACCCTCGGCTGTAATCATTGTGCGTGAATCCTCACACAACTGACGTTCAATGCCAGTTCCTACGATAGGAGCTTCGGTACGCATCAAAGGAACTGCCTGACGCATCATGTTAGATCCCATCAAAGCACGGTGAGCATCATCATGCTCCAAGAAAGGAATGAGAGATGCTGCAATGGAAGCAATCTGCTGAGGAGCCACATCCATCAAGTTAACTTCCGAGGGAGGAACTACTGGATAATCGTCATCCTGACGACATTTCACCTTTGTCCGGATAAACGTACCATCATCATTCAGTGGTGCATTACCCTGACCGATTATCTGCTTTTCTTCCTCTTCAGCGGTCATATATTTGACACCGGCATCACTTAGGTCAACCACTCCGTTGTTAACTTTGCGATATGGTGTCTCTATGAAACCAAGATCATTTATCTTTGCATAGACACACAAAGAGGAAATCAAACCGATATTAGGACCTTCAGGTGACTCAATCGGGCATAAACGTCCATAATGTGTGTAATGTACGTCTCGAACCTCAAATCCAGCACGTTCACGAGACAAACCGCCAGGACCGAGTGCAGACAGACGACGCTTATGAGTAACCTCTGCCAAGGGATTCGTTTGGTCCATAAACTGCGAGAGCGCATTAGTACCAAAGAAACTATTGATAACACTACTGATGGTTTTAGCATTAATCAACTCAGTCGGAGTAAAGACCTCGTTGTCGCGCACGTTCATACGTTCTTTGATTGTGCGACTCATGCGTGCCAAACCAATAGCAAACTGGTTACTCAATTGTTCACCCACCGTACGTACACGACGGTTACTTAGGTGGTCGATATCATCGACATTTGCTTTCGAGTTAATCAATTCAATCAGATACTTGATAATCTCGATAATGTCCTGCTGAGTGAGAACACGGATTGTCGGATCCGTAGAAAGATTCAGTTTTCGATTGATACGATAACGACCTACTTCGCCCAAGTCATAACGTTTATCACTGAAGAACAGGTTGTTAATGACTTCGCGAGCACTAGCATCATCTGCAGGATCAGCATTACGCAACTGCCTGTATATATATTGGATTGCTTCTTTCTCACTATTTGAAGTGTCTTTCTGGAGAGTATTGAAAATGATGGAATAATCAGAACTCTGTCCAGATTCCTTGTGCACAAGAATTGTAGGCACTTCACTTTCAAGAATCAATTGTATATTTTCGTCATCGAGAACACTTTCGCGCTCCAGAATCACTTGATTACGTTCAATGGAAACAACTTCTGCTGTATCTTCATCTACAAAGTCCTCAATCCAACTTTTCAGGACACGTGCAGCTAATTTATTTCCTTTGTATTTGTTAAGGTTAGTTTTCGTTACCTTAATCTCCTCGGCCAAATTAAAGATTTCCAGAATATCCTTGTCATTCTCGAAACCTATGGCACGCAAGAGTGTTGTTACTGGTAATTTCTTCTTACGATCGATGTAAGCATACATCACATTGTTGATATCCGTAGCGAACTCAATCCAACTTCCTTTGAAAGGAATAATACGTGCCGAATAGAGTTGAGTTCCGTTGGAATGGATGCTACTACCAAAGAATACACCAGGGGAACGATGTAACTGTGATACGACAACACGCTCTGCTCCGTTGATGATAAAAGTTCCATTTTGGGTCATGTATGGAATCGTACCCAAAAAGACATCTTGTACTACGGTATCAAAATCTTCATGATCCGGATCGGTACAATACAATTTCAACTTTGCCTTCAGAGGAACGCTATAAGTTAAGCCCCTCTCTAAACATTCTTCAATAGAATAACGCGGTGGGTCGATATAATAATCCAGAAACTCCAACACAAAATTATTGCGAGTATCGGCGATAGGGAAGTTCTCTGAGAATACCTTGTAGAGACCATCGTTCTTACGCAATTCAGGTGGAGTATCCAATTGGAGAAAATCCTTGAAGGATTTCAACTGCACTTCCAGAAAGTCAGGATATGGTAAAGGATTCTTTCCAGAAGCGAAATTTACTCTTTGGTTTACAATATTTGAAGCCATCTAATCGTATTTTGTCAACTTTGAAAGGTTATAGACACAAAAAGGTAAAGAATTCTCTACCAGAGAATCCTTTACCAAATAGACCCGAATATGGGTTAGTATTGTTTACTTCAATTCGATTTCAGCACCAGCCTCTTCCAAGGTCTTCTTCAAAGCCTCAGCATCAGCCTTGGGCATACCTTCCTTCAAAGTGCTGGGAGCACCATCTACAAGTTCCTTAGCCTCTTTCAGACCAAGACCACAAGCTTCCTTAACAGCCTTAACGACCTGGAGCTTTGCAGCACCTGCGCTCTTCAGAACTACATCAAAGTCGGTCTTCTCTTCCTCTGCAGCTGCACCAGCAGCAACGGGACCAGCAGCAACTGCAACAGCTGCAGCAGCAGGTTCAATACCGTACTCATCCTTCAGGATAGTTGCCAACTCATTAACTTCTTTCACTGTCAAGTTTACCAACTCTTCAGCAATAGCTTTCAAATCTGCCATTTTATTTTAAATTTTATTTGTTTATTACTAATTGAATTGTGATTAATTATTCGGCTTTCTCGCCGAGAGTCTTCAAAACTCCATGAATTGTGTTTGCACCAGACTGCAAGGCTGATACAACATTCTTGGCCGGAGATTGGAGCAATGCCACAATCTCAGCAATAACTTCGTTCTTACTCTTGATAGAGCAAAGAGCATCCAACTGATTAGCACCTACGTATATTCCCTCTTCGGCATACGCAGCCTTCAATGCAGGCTTTGTAGCTTTCTTGGAAGCATACTCCTTAATCATTTTTGCAGGTGCATTAGCTACTTGTGTGAAAAGGACAGCTGTGGTACCTTTCAGAACTCCGTAGAGGCTTTCAGCTTCAATATCACTTGCTTCCAAAGCCTTCTGAAGAAGAGAGTTTTTAACAACTACCATTTTCAGTTCAGACTGGAAACACTTGCGACGCAAAGCGCTAGTATCAGCAGCATTCATACCCTCCACATCCACCAGGTAGAAGTGAGGATATTCCTTCAGCAATTCACCTAATTTCGCTACATTAGAAAATTTATCTTCCTTTCTCATGACTTTGCTATTTCTTAGATTTCTTCAGTAGCCTTGGGATCAATCTTAATACCACGGCTCATTGTACTTGAAAGATAAATACTCTTCATGTAAGTACCCTTGGCTGATGCAGGCTTCAACTTGATAATAGTAGAGATAAACTCCCTTGCATTCTGGGCAATCTGCTCAGGTGTAAAGGAAACCTTACCAATGGAAGTATGTACAATACCTGTCTTATCAACCTTGAAATCGATCTTACCCTGCTTAACCTCACGGATAGCCTTGGCAACATCCATAGTTACAGTACCACTCTTGGGGTTTGGCATCAAACCACGGGGACCGAGGACACGACCAAGCGCACCAATCTTACCCATGATAGCAGGCATCGTGATGATAACATCAATGTCTGTCCAACCACCCTTAATCTTCTCGATATACTCATCGAGACCTACATAGTCAGCACCTGCCTCTTTAGCAGCAGTTTCAGCATCAGGTGTACATAAGCACAATACTCGTGTTACCTTACCAGTACCATTCGGAAGTGAAACAACACCACGAACCATCTGGTTTGCCTTACGAGGATCGACACCTAAACGTACATCAATATCTACAGAAGCATCAAACTTGGTAGTTGTAATTTCCTTTACCAAAGCTGAAGCCTCTTTCAGAGTGTATGCCTTCCCTGCTTCAATCTTATCAGCCACCAACTTCTGTTTCTTTGTCAGTTTACTCATTTTCTTGAAGTCTTAAAATTATTTACCAGGGAACTCACCCTTTACTGTGATACCCATACTTCTGGCTGTACCTGCTACGAGAGTCATTGCAGCCTCTACAGTAAAGCAATTCAAGTCAGGCATCTTGTCTTGTGCAATAGTACGAACCTGTTCCCAGGTCAACTCGGCAATCTTTTTACGATTAGGTTCAGCAGAACCGCTTTTTGCCTTTGCAGCTTCCAACAACTGTATTGCCACGGGAGGAGTCTTTACAATAAAATCATAAGACTTGTCCGTGTAATACGTAATGACCACAGGAAGGACCTTGCCGGCCTTGTCCTGTGTTCTGGCGTTGAATGCTTTGCAGAAATCCATAATATTGATTCCCTTAGAACCCAGAGCGGGACCTACTGGAGGTGATGGATTCGCAGCGCCACCCTTAATCTGTAATTTGATTAATCCAGCAACTTCTTTAGCCATTTTCTTTTTGTTATTTAATTAAATCATGAAAAAGCAACGCACACGTAACATTGTACTATTGCTTTTCAACTTGCATAAAACCTAACTCTAATGGAGTCTTTCGTCCGAAAATCTTGACCATAACAGTCAATTTTTTCTTCTCGTTGTTCACTTCCTCGATGATTGCATCAAAACCGCTGAATGGACCTTCGTTAACTTTAACGCTTTCTCCAACTTCAAACGGAATAATCAAATCCTCGGGAATTTCTGCGATCTCATCGATGGTACCAAGCATTTGGTTTACCTCGTGAGGTCTCAGCGGCATTGGTTTCGTGTTGCTTTTTGCATCACTCAGAAAACCAAGAACATTAGGCACATTACGCAGAAGAGGTTGAATCTCACCGACCAACTCTGCTTGCACAAAGACATAACCGGCGAAGCGATTCTTCTCTTTTACGACACGCTTACCATTGCGTATCGCAACGACTTTTTCTGTAGGAATAAGTACCTGAGAAACATGCGCTGCAAAATCTCCACCTTGATGGATCATTGCATCCACATATTCCTTCACCTTGCTTTCTTTTCCACTAATGGCACGCATAACGTACCATTTCATTTCATTGTCAGCCATTTCCTCCTTACAGAAACTTTAACGTAAAATACCATAAATGGCCTCCATACCCGTCTGGAATATGAAGTCCATCACGAAAACTACCAGCGCGATGCATAGGGAAGCTGTTAATACTACAACAGCGCTGCTCATTAGTTCAGGACGCGTAGGCCAAGTGGTCTTATGCAAAAGTTCATTATATGAATCCTTGCAATATGTTTTAATATTTTCAAACATAACGATTTCGTATATGCACGGGAAGAGAGGCTCGAACTCCCGACACCTGGTTTTGGAGACCAGTGCTCTACCAACTGAGCTATTCCCGTAAGATAGGAGTCCGCATCCATGAGGACGGAACTCCTATTTGAATATTACGTTTTGTAATTAATCGAACACTTCGGTAATCTGACCAGAACCTACGGTACGGCCACCTTC
>DCHV01000082.1 GCA_002314945.1 Prevotellaceae bacterium UBA1743 | reverse complement strand
ATTTAACATTTAACAATTTAACAATTTAACATTATGCAGAATTCGGGACAAGTACCTTTTCTCTTTGGGACAAACCATTGCCGGATGCTGAAAAGGTCGTAATTTTGCAGCGTGATTCTTTCATAGGTGTTACGAACCAATTGCGAACGGATTGCGAAGGCTATCACATAAGCATTATGTGGGGTTCTGAAGGCGTTCTTTGATTTATTGTTACAAGAGAATAATAATACTATAATAAACATAATCACCATTATGTAAATAAAAGAATATGATAATAAATGGTGATTTCTCTTCTTTATTTTAGTAAGTTTCCATAACTTTGCATGGAATTTAGAAAAAGAGATGCAGAAGAACATGTCTGGAGCGGAATATGCCGCCACAAAATACATTGAGTTGCCTGTGCGTAAAGATAGTACGTTGATGGATTTTCTCATGACGCAAATGTCCGGCATTAGTCGCAACAAAGCTAAAGATTTACTCAAAGGTCATGCAGTTACCGTGGATCGTAAGCTGGTCACTCAGTTTGATTACGTACTGAAAACGGGCATGATGGTTCGCGTGAGCCGTCACAAGCGTTCTACGGAACTTCAGAACAAATATGTCAAGATAATCTACGAGGACAAGGATCTGATTGTTATTCACAAGGCGGAAGGAATCCTTAGCATGGCTTCTTCTCCAGAACAATATTCCGTAAAAACCGTATTGGACGAGTATTTCGAGAAAAGACATTTCCGTTGCCGGGCACATGTGGTTCACCGTCTTGATCGTGAGACCAGCGGTCTTATGATGTACGCCAAAAACATAGAGGTGGAACAGGTTCTCGAACATAATTGGCACGAACTTGTTTATGACCGTAGATATGTAGCCGTTCTCTGCGGTGAAATGGAACAAGAAGGCGGTAAAGTTCATTCCTGGCTGAAAGATAGCAAATCCTTTATCACCTACAGTAGCCCTGTAGATAATGGAGGTAAAGAAGCCACTACATATTACCATCGTCTGAAAGTTCATCGTGGACTTACGTTGGCCGAAATGAAACTCGAGACGGGACGAAAGAATCAGATTCGTGTCCACATGAAAGACCTTGGTTTACCTGTGGCAGGCGATACGAAATACGGAAACGGTTGCAATCCTATCGGACGATTAGCCCTCCATGCTTATCGACTCTATTTCTATCATCCCGTCACAAAAGAACCCATGGAATTCGAGACTCCGTTCCCTACCCCATTTACTAAATTATTCAATTCAGAAGAACGTTAATTTATTTATATTTAAAAGATTATGAACAACAAAATTTTGTATGCAATCGTAATTTCTACGACAATGTGCCTGAGCGGATGCTCCATGCTTGGAGGTACAAGTACAGGAAAGCTTGTGTCTGCCAACTCATCTTCTACTTCCTCATCTGGTACTACCGATGTTCTGGGTTCTGCCCTTTCCTCTTTGGCTACAGCTTCTACTGGCGACATCTTAGGTGGTATTCTTGGTGATTTGCTTTCTGGTGGCACTACTCAGGAATCCTTTATCGGCACTTGGACATATACCAATCCCAAGGTGGTATTCGAGAGTGAAAACATGTTGGCACAATTAGGTAGTACGATTGCCAGCAGTAAGATTGAGAGTAGCCTAAACTCACAATTGAAGAAGATGGGCTTTACCGCAGGAAAAAGTACTTTTACCTTCAATTCCGATGGCACTTGTGCAATCTCACTTGGCGGAAAATCCTATACTGGCACATACACGTACGACAACAACAGTCATGTTATGGTCATCAAGGGTGCATTGGGACTTGCTTCTTTCTCATGCACAGCGACTATCAACTTGGGTGAAATGTATATGCTGTTTGGAGCTGATAAGTTGTTGTCTATCGCCAATGCAGCAAGTCAGTTGAACAGCACTTTGAGCAGCCTTTTGAGTAGCTACAACGGACTCAAGGTGGGATGGGCAATGAAGAAGCAGTAACATATTGAAATATAGAATATGAGTTCAGATTGGTTCGAGTGTAAGGTTAAGTATGACAAGCCCCTCGATGCGGAGGGATTGAAGACTAAGACCGTGACGGACACCTATTTGGTGGATGCACTCAGTTTTACCGAAGCAGAGAAACGTTTCATCGAGGAGATTACCCCATTCATGACAGGGGAATTCATTGTCTCCAACATACGTCGCGTCAAGATAAGCGAACTATTCGATAGCGACGACAATCAGGCTGATCGTTGGTTCAAGGCCAAGGTGGCATTTATTTCCCTTGATGAAAAGACTGGAGAAGAGAAATATTCCAACCAGTTCATGTTGGTCAAGGCAATTGATTTTCGTGATGCTCTGAAGCAGTTGGACAAGTACATGGCAAGCACGCTTGGTGACTATAAGATTGTGTCTATTACGGAGACGCCCATTCTGGACGTATTCAAATATGTGTCACAAGACGATTAGGGAAAACCTTCAATTTGTCAGCTCACAGCTCCCCCATTCCACTCGATTGGTGGCTGTGAGCAAATACCACCCCACTTCCATGATTATGGAAGCTTACGAGGCGGGACAACGGATTTTTGGCGAGAATCATGTACAGGAAGTGGTTAAGAAGTACGAGCAGTTGCCTGCGGACATAGAGTGGCACTTCATCGGACATTTGCAGACCAACAAGGTGCGACAGATTGTCCCCTTCGTCCGTATGATACATTCTGTCGATACACCTCACCTTCATACTCAGATAGAGAAAGAAGCATCACGTGTCGGACGGGTTATTCCTTGCCTGTTGCAATTACATCTTGCACAGGAGGATACCAAGTTTGGCTTTACCATAAATGAGGCTTGGGATTATCTTACTCAGGGGACTTGGCGTCAGATGTCACATGCACCTTTGGCTGGTATCATGTGTATGGCCAGTCATGTGGATGACGAGAAGCAGATAGCTGACGAGTTTGAGCGTGCGCATCAGTTCTTTTTGGACGCCAAAAACACATTCTTTGCTCAGGATCCTACTTTCCGTGAATGTTCCTGGGGTATGAGCGAAGACTATCACATTGCTGTACGCCACGGAAGCACCTTGGTACGTGTAGGCAGTCGCATATTTGGAGAAAGGGATTATGGGCAGAAATAAGTTTTCTCAACGCGAGATAGAAATCATTGGCAAACTCTTGCATCGCAAGAATGCAGGTACCCGATTCCAACAGAAGATGATACGTCATCAGTTACGGGTGGATTTCGAGTTTAATATTGCCGATTTCAACGTACCAGGAAAGGCCTTCGGTCCCGAGGAGCTACAGGAGGCCGTCCGTCGTGGAGCCATCCATATTCTGGATGATGCCACTATTGCCGCTATGAAGGAGAAACGGGCGAGGGACAAGGCAAAAGACGAATTCCTTCGCCAGCAGGAAGCAATCCAGAGTGGTGAGGCTACCGATTGGCAGGAAGCGATGAAGGAATGGGAATCATGGGAAAAGGAAAAGGACGCAAATCAGTAGCGTCCTTTTTTTATTATCGTCTGTGTATATATGATTGCCACAATCGTTCAGCTTTCCATGCATTCATCGTGCCATCATACGTCAAGACTCGGTAGCGGAACACATAGGTTTGATACGGTTGTAGTATAATATCCTCGTTTTTTGCAGGACAGAAATTCACAAACACATCGCCTCTTCCACCATTGGCTTCCTCGTTCCATATACGCAAAGGTTCGGGTGCGTTCTGGTTTTCTGGTGAAGCCATGAAGAGGAAACCACCTTGGGTGGCATTACCTGTATCGCCCTGTGTATAGATCCATCGTGCGTGCGAACCATCTATCTGAGGCCGTTCTTTGCCTTCCGAAGTCATCATGTGCGAGTTTTCCCTCGTCCAGTATTCATTTGCGCGAATGCTGAATCCTTGGTATCGATAGGCACGGATGATGACAGGTTCTGCCGTGCATGGAGTCAGATGAGACTCGAAATCCCAGAGAAAACCATCCTCCGTTTCATAGGCACGTATGAGCCATTGCTCATCCATCAGCTTCACCTCCCCTTCATCGGGAGTGAAAGCGACATGTTCCAACGAAGCATCCACCCCAGCCATCACCTCTCCTTGATATACCTTATCCACACTCTTGGCACGTACGGTACCTAAACTGTCGCCCAAGTTCCATAGGTCATAGAGCTTCCCTTTGTATTCCACGTGTGTCCAGGGATTCCAGATGCCATAATGATGACGATGATCTTCTGCCAGGATGCGTGTCAGAGTAAATCCGGATGGAGTATGGGCCGGATGAATAAAGCCACTACGTGCAAAGATGTTTCTTACCCCCTTGGGAACCTGTTGTATGGCATAGTGATAGGACAGGATATTCCTGTTACCGCTGGAGAGAGTGATAGATTCACCATCGTCGGTAGCCTTCATAGTGGGTTCTTGTGAGTTGACTTTCGATTTACTTACTTCGAATTTTCTCACCAAGGGATCCTGTTGACTCTGTTTCACTTTGAAATAGAGACTATCCCTTGCCACTTGGCAGGCCAATGGTATTTTTTTGCCGTCAGTTACTTCCGTCAGAGATGCGTTCCTCAATGTATGAGTCAGAGGTATGCAAACGACTTGAGTGCCAGTTGGTAATTCATCGTTGCTGATGTAAATCGTCCGACGTGTACATGACACGAATACGAGAACGCCTACTGCCTGGATTATGTATTTACGTTTCATCTCCTTACCAACTTTTCGCTATTTGATAGGGGAAGCGCATGGGACGGCTCAACATGGCATTTGCCTCGTCGTCATTGAGGAAGCGTTCCATCACGGGATCCCAACGTAGGGGTCGTTTTAGTAACATGGCGATGTGCTGCAATAGACAGGCAGAGCAGGAGCGATGTCCCACTTCGGCAGGCGAAATAGCCGGAATGCGCGATTTCACCGCATCAATCCAGTTTCTGTGATGGTTGTCGCTCTCGATTAGGTGAATATCTGTCTCCTTCAGTTTTTCCTTCAGAATTTTCGTGTCGGACGCTTGCAGAGGGGAGGAAGCATTCGTGTCAGGTTCGTTGGCAGATGCCTTGTATGAACCTCGGCATACGTAGAGCCATCCCTCAGAGCCCTTGAACCACACTCCATTGGGTTTCTCCGGGGATTCCGTCACGCCACGTACGATTACACCATTGGCATATTTCATCTCTGTATGATAATCCCCATGCACGTCCCAAAGGCCTTCATGGGCAAATGCTGCCTCACCTTTTATCTCCACGGGACCCGTGTATTCTGTTCCCATTGCCCAATGTGCGATATCGAAATGGTGATTGCCCCATCCTGTGATCATACCAGCTCCAAACTGTTGGCAACGTAACCATCCGGGACGTCCATAGCCTTCATGTGGATGCACGCGATCTACGGTATAGGGCACGTAGGGAGTGGTGCCAAGCCATTTCTCATAGTTGAAGCCTTCGGGAATAGGCATTTCTGTGGCATTACCTCCTGCGGGATCTCCAGGCAGACGTATCTCCACCTCTTCCAACTTACCGATGCGTCCGTTGCGTACCAGTTCACAGGCAAATCTGAACTGAGGCATCGAGCGTTGCTGGGTACCCAACTGGAAGATGACACCCGATGCGTTTACGGCATTGCTGAGCAAGCGACCTTCCTCTATGGTGAGCGAGGTAGGTTTCTCCAGATAGATATCCTTTCCCGCACGTGCTGCCTCTATTGCTATCTTGGCATGCCAATGGTCGGGTGTACAGATTACGACAGCATCGATATCCTCTTGCGCCAGTAGTTCTTCGTAATGTTCGTATGTGCGTACATTCACCTCCTTTTCATTCTCCTTCTCCATATAATACTTTTCTACGGTAGAACGGGCATTTTCGAGACGTTTGGCATCGAGGTCACATACAGCTACCACACGTGTGTCTGGCAGGTTTAGTACACCAGGCAAATCATGATCCTTTGCTATACGTCCAGCACCTATCAGGCCGATATGGATACGGTTGGAGGGTGCTGTTTCGCCTTTCATTACCTTACTCGGAATGTACAAGGGCGTAGCGTTACTTGGAAGAATGCTACATGCAGTTCCCAGAACAAGAGATGATTTCAAGAAGTTCCTTCGTGTGAAACGTGTCATAATCGTATGTTTTTGGTTTACTTTTCTCGCAAAGTTAGGAATAATATGATTTTCATTCAAACTTTTGTTACACAAAATATTGTTTTTACATGCTGGTTCTCTTCATTGATATGATTTTGCAATATTTTCTAAAGAAAAAATGATATATTTGCACAAATTTTTTGCTGAAAGATACTATATGACACGAAAATCCATTCTTGTGGCCCTTCTGTTTGCCACATCATGCTTTGTAAATTCATTCGCACGCGACCATTTCGGCTTATTTCTTTTGGAACGTGCAAAATCGCTAACCCCTACCGACTCCATTCCACAATTCGAGCAGATGCCTCTGGGTGGAAACACGTTCCAAGCCATCACGGGTGAGTATTACACCTTCCAGATAGGCGTCATGGCTTACGACTCTCTATCCCACGTTCATGTCAGCTTCAGCGACCTGAAAGCCAAGGGAGGCCTCTGCATCCCTGCTTCTGTCATGACTTGTTTCAATCAGGAGGGAACGGATTTCCGCGGTCGTCCTTTTACACGCGATGTTTCTATCCGTGGCGGCAAACTGCAAGCGCTCTGGGTCGGGATGGATCTTTCGGATGTGAAGGCAGGAACGTATAGTGGTTCTGTCAAATTTCATGCTTCAGGCAAGAGCAAGAGCATTCCTTTTACGGTA
>DCHV01000066.1 GCA_002314945.1 Prevotellaceae bacterium UBA1743 | reverse complement strand
AAAAAAGAAGGCGAAACTCTTCGTTGATTCGCAGATACTTTGTAAATTTGTGGGATTATAGGGCTATTTTCAATAGAAATCGCAGAAAAAGAGACAAAAAAGTTCACTAAATAACAACTAAAACAAAAGACTATGTTCTCAAGAAGAAACTTCATCAAGACAACCGGTTTGAGTCTTGCCGGTATGATGGCAGCACCCAGCGTGTATGCATACACCGCACCTGCAGCCAGCAAGAAAAAGAAGACTACCGCCAACGACAAGATCAATATAGCATTCATTGGCCTGGGTCAGCAGTGTATGCACCTGCTCAATGGCTTCATCAACATGGAGGATGTTCGCGTCGTAGCAGGATGTGATGTGTATGACATCAAGCGTAGCCGCTTCGAGAAACGCGTGCGTGATTTCTACTCCAAGAAGGGCGAGAAGAAAGTCAAGGTAGATATGTACGAGGACTATCAGGATGTACTCGCTCGCGAGGACGTAGATGCCGTCGTAATTGCTACTCCCGACCACCAGCACTGTATCATGGCTATGGATGCTTGCAAGGCAGGCAAGGACGTATATCTGGAGAAACCTCTCACCCTTACCGTTTACGAGGGACAGATGCTCTGCAAGGCCGTTCGCAAGTACAATCGTATTCTTCAGGTAGGTAGTATGCAGCGTTCCTGCGAGGAATTCATCCATGCTGCCAACTTGTGCCGCGAGGGACTTCTCGGTCAGATTGACCACGTACAGGTTTATGTAGGCCGCAACGTGAACCCCAACTCAGGTGCACCTATCCCCACTCCCCTCACCAAGATGGAGATACCTGCAGGCTTGAACTGGGACAAGTGGCTTGGCCCGATGAGCGATAGCGTATTCTATCATTCTGACCTCGATCCTATCGTAAGTGATACCGAGGACGAGAAACTGTGGGGTGCATGGCGTTGGTACAAGCCCACAGGTGGTGGTTTGATGACCGACTGGGGTGCTCACATGTTCGATATTGCACAATGGATGCTCGGCAAGGATAACAATGGTCCTGTGGAGATTATCCCCGCTGGCTATGATTTCTACAAGGAGCTCACCTTCAAGTATGACAATGGCATTATCATGACCGAGGAGAATATCAACAACAATCCTGGTGTACGTGTATTTGCCGAGGAAGGTGTTATCGAGGTACATCGTGGCTCTTTCACCACCAGCAACAGCAAGTTCGAGATGAAGAAGAATACAAGTGCCAGCGACGCTCCCTACGAGACTCAGGCAGGCCACTACGGTATCTTCACCAACTCTATTCGTTCACGCATAGATCCCAATGTACCCGTAGAGACAGGTCATTCTTCATGTACGGTATGCAACCTGGCCAATATCGCCATAGAGCTGAATCGTCCCATCAAGTGGAACCCCATCGTCCAGAAGTTCATGAACGACGAGGAAGCCACCAAGTTGTTGCACTATCAGTATCGCGACGGCTACAAACTGGAGCTGTAGTACTACAATAGAATAAAGCAAAAAATAAGGGGGTGTGTCCATTCATTTAGGCACACCCCTCATTTTTTATCCTTCTCTCTCTCTTCTTACCAGATATCCTCCGGTACGCTGGGATTGTCATATACAGATTTGGGGCAGAGCTCCAGATAATCCATGAAGAGGCATCCCTCGTAGTCGAGACAATATTTCTGGCGCAGGTAGTATTTCTTGCCGGGCTCCATCCTCTCGCGCACCAGGATGCGTCGTGAACTGATAGGGTCACATCGCTCGGTATAGTCAGATCCCGGCATTCCTGAATGGGAATTCGCTCCCTTCAGCGCATCATTGTTACGCATACGTTTCTCCACCTCGGCGTTGTAATCATCATCATCGGTATCTACTTCCCATCCCACACTCGTGTTCGTACGTCTCAGATCGACGGGGATTCCCACTACATGCAGGTTGTCAGGGTCGTTGCCGAAATAGATCTGTTGCATTCCGAAGAACGTCTGGCAGGAGACACGATAGCGCACCTCGTAAGTGTCTGCCGTAGGTACTGGAGGCAGCAACATGGTCACGTCGCCATACCCGTTTATCTTCACTTCGTCGCCTTCGAAATCCATCCATCCCGTCATACGGCAGGTACCATAGTAGAAATTGGAGGAGCCTGGGTTTACTCTCAGGTCATCCATGTAAGGATAGTAGGAATCGGGGGCTATGGAGCTATTCATGTGTTCCCAGTCCATCAATTCATTCATGCGGATGTCATTGTTGGTCAGTTCGGCAGGGATGGATGCCACGTCGAAACGCATGCGTTCCTTGCCTAAGTTCTGTTGTGTCTCGCTGTCATATACCAGCAGTTTGTCGATAGGATAGACCACCGCATTGAGCAGGCCATCCTCAGCCTTCGTACTGGGATCACCCACGCGAACACCTTCTTTGGCAGGGTCGCACGAGAGTTCGTGGTACGTGCCATGCCGCTTGTTGTCCAGCACAGGACATCGGTTGATATAGACACCGTGACTCTCGCGACTCTCGTATAGCTTCACCAGTCGGCGCTGCCCCATAGAACTGTAATACTGCATCTTGGCACCTCCCAGTTCGCCCGTCTGGATATTGTAGCCATATTCGTTGTAATGGTTTACGATATAGCCCTTCGGCAGGCGTCTGTTCAGCAGATGGTAGGTGACGAAGCGGTTCAGCAGATTATCCTCCGAGGCATAGTTCTCATCTTTCTTTGCATCAGGATATACATTCAGGTCGGCCAGATAATCCACTACGTCCTGTACCGTGATTTCGAGGGCAGGCTTGTGTAGTGTCTCGCTCCAGAAAGAGTCCGTCTCAGCAAAAAACGTGTAACCATATTTGCGATGTTTGGGATGAGGCTGAAAATCATCAAACATACCTTCCAACTGTAGTCTCTCATACACCTCATCCTTTACGGCATTGAGTGAATCCATCAGCCCCGTCTTCAGAGTCAGCATAGAGGCTACGTAATACCCCAATCGCTTCTTCTCCACATTCTTCTCCATCCAATAGCCCAGGGTCTTGTTGGTCGAGATGAGTACGGTATGTACCTGGTGGATGACACCATTGGTGGTGAATATGTTGCAGTTACGCTCATCGATGGGGCAAGTGCTTACCGTTACGCTGGGTTCTGAATATCCGTCTCCGTAGTGTACCACAATCTTTCGGTCGTACATGTTGGGCAACGTGATTTCTGCATCCTGAGTGGTGGGGAAATCCGTTGTCTGATACGCCTGCAGGTCATCCCCGCTGTCGATGATAGAGTTCAGCACTACCAGTCGCAGGATGGAGTCGCGGACAGTACTGTCGCGGAAGCTGTCCCACGAATGGGCTGTGAGGAGTCCATCTGCCACCAGCGAATCCATATAGGTCTGCATAGCCTTGTTGGTAGGAGCAAAGACGGTATAGTGTCCGCGAGCCGTAAACAGCTGTGCCAGCGTCGTCTTGCTGATACTGGATACAGGACATTGTTCCAGCAGGGAGATATAGCTGCTGTAGGTCGAATCCTGCGACCTCAGGTAATCCATGATGGTACGTTGCTGGAACGTATAGCGTGCCGACATATCGATATTTTCGGTACAACCTACGGCCAGCAAAGCGATGAATAGGCCCAGAAACAAGTGTTTTTTCATTCGGAAATGTTCTATTTTTGCGTTATTTGGATGATAAATCGTGCAAAATTACTTGTTATTTTCGACAACAGCAAATCTACAATCGCAAAAGTACCACCGCATTCATTCTTTGATATGTGTGCGCAAAACAAACTGTGTTACTGTGTAACTGTGTTTCTGTGACGCTGTGAAACTTCATTTAGGCTGATTTTCTTTTTTGGCAGGTTAGTGTCCGTCTTGATGTGTATCAAGAAAGGAACACATCTTTTTTCACAGAAAAGTTCGGGAATATATGGTAAATTAGAAAAAATAAAATAATTTTGTAGGCGTAAATATTATATCGTAAAAGGAAATGCCTAAGGTCTTACTCTATATTACAGCTAAACTCATTTGGTTGTTTCTCTTTTACAATAAGGATTTCAACGAGAATAGAGCTCACGTTCATGTAGGTAAGAAGGACACTCTGAACCTTTGTAAAATCTGGCTTGAACCAAAAGTTGAATTGGCAAAACAAGGGGACCTGACTGATGCTCAAGTAAAACAAGTACTTGAACTTGCAGAAACGTACAGGGACAAGTTGATTAAACAATGGAAGGCTTTCAAAGAAGGCAAAACAATAAGAATGATAAAGATAAAAAAGTAGATATTATGTTCAAGAAAGAAGGATTTTGGGATATTACCCCACAGATTAAGTCAGTGTCATTTCCGCAAAGAGGAAAGTGGCAGGTAGATTTGGTTGATGGTCGTTCTATCATCATGCCTATATCTGCTTTCCCTTGTTTGAAGCGCGTATCAACACAGGAACGTAAAAATTGGTATCTGATAGGTGGTGGCGTAACATGGGATTCATGCCCTGAAGTAATTCATGTTGAGCAAATACTGGGTGACTATCAAAGGATTGCGCACGAAGCATAGATTAAACATGCTCATGCGCAAAACTAACTGTGTTACTGTGTTTCTGTGACGCTGTGACGCTTTTGCAGAGCTGTATTACAAAGAACTCACAGTCTCAGGAAACCCGCATTCCATGGTCCCATTTCTGGTATCTCCACGTAGGCTTCTCCATCAGTCCACTCTATCGGAAGTTTTACCTCTTTCTGCTTCATCTCGAACCAGACGGCAGACTTGACCGTCGGCGATAGTCCGTTCAGACGCAGGCGTGCTGGGCCCTGTGTGTCTATCCGGGTATTGATGATGCCAATGGTCTTCAGTGCTCCTTCGGCATCTATACGTGGGATGATCATCCCAAGGAAAGGTGAACAACACACGACAGGTGACGGTGAACGTTGATTCATGTCTTCGCGCAGTTGTATATATTCAGTGGATATTTGATTGGTGGGCGAGAGACGGTTTTTGTAGTCCTCTGTGACATCGCCCAAATCCTTGCCTATGCCTGTAATGAGGGGTATGCCAGAACTGGCAATACAATAGAAATACCATTCATCTGTCCTGAGACGATAGCCCACAGGCTGCGTACCTTCGTTGGCACGGGCATACGCTCTCAGCATGGGTGCTCCCTGCGAGATTGGGCGGAGGCGACTATGGGAGTAGATGTGGGGCTGTTCCTTGTCATTTGCCATGATGAACATACTTACAGCTTGATGTCCGTAGGCCAAGGCAGTGAATCCCTCCAACAGGATGGACTGTGCCGTACGTGAGCCATATACACGTGGATAGCACTCTATTTCGGGGCACCACGGGTCAATAAAGTCAAGGTCCTTCAGCACCTCCATATAACGTGTGGATGCAATGCTCTTGATTATCTGTTCTGCAGGATGATAGGTGTCGTAATAGGAACCTCCACCAACGCGATATCCTACGGGCTTGCCACTGACCTCGTGCAGTGTGTTCAACAGGGCTCTCACGTAGTCCACAGTCTCCATGTTGTAATCTTTCTGCATACCCATCCGTGTCTCGGGTGATACGCTACGCACTTCCTCGGCGATAAGTGTAGCGATGTCTGTCATTGCCTTGATATTGAACAATCGCCATGTCTGCTGCAAATCCTGATTCCCTTCCATGGCTGCGTCAAGCGTCTCGCGGGTCCAGTTAGTGCCATTCTCGGCATTGAAGGCTGCTATACAGTCGGGGCACCAGCATCCGATGCGTGAGCCATCGGTGGCCGGAGAATGGCCCATGTCGAAACGCAGGTCATCGTCTATCCATACGTATCGGGGCTTAATCTCGGCATAGATGCGCGTCATCTGGCGAAGGTATTCCAGGAAGGCTGGTTGGCGAGGACAATTGTTGTACAAGGCCTCGACACCTTGCGAACCGGTCCATCCACGCCAGGTTTTTGCATCAAACCGGTCCTCGTGCCCTATACCATGCTGATCGCCATGCCCTATGGTCATCTGTATCTGTACAGAACTTCCGATACCTATTTCGCCGAGTTGCTGTTTTGCACGCTTCATACGTTCAGCCTTATCGCGATGCCATTCCATGCCTTTTACGACCACACCAGTAGAAAACCATACTTCATCACAGCACCCAGGATTTTCTTTGATGATGGCCAGAGTACTGTCCCATGCAGCATCTGTCTCGGTATGGGATAAATGGAATCGTAGCATCATAACAGGTTGTTTGTCCTGTGCTACCTGCCGAGTGCTGTTACCTGTACATCCTGACAGAAGACAGGTCAGTGTCATAACGGTGTAGATAAGTCGTTTCATTGTGGTATGTTTATTAGTTTTATGTCGTCAGATGGTAATTTATCTATGAATTTGGGGACAAAGTTAATAGGAATTCCACTACTTGGATTGGATTATTTCCCAAATATTAA
>DCHV01000064.1 GCA_002314945.1 Prevotellaceae bacterium UBA1743 | reverse complement strand
CGTTTTGATCTTGTCAATTTCTATAGTCGGGATTTTTAGTAAAGATTTTAAAAATCCAACATAAAATCCCTCTGAAAATATAAAGGCATTTCATTGATTGGTCGAGCAAAGCTCTCAAAATCCGCTAAAAATCCTAACTTAAAATCTAAACTGACATATACATGTGAACATGCAAAACTACACGGTGTCCATAAAGGATTTCTGTACCCTGTTGAATATGACGACTCCCAGGAAAAGAAGGGCAACCATGAATAGGAAACTATAAATCAGCCATCCCCATCCGATGAACTGACCTGCATTGAGGAAACCGTATTTGAAGGTCTCAAGAACTGGAGTTACAGGATTGAGGCGCATAAGGACGGAAAGGTCCATACCTGCTATCATCTTTCCTTGTACCTGACTGAGGGGATAGACAATAGGTGTACCATACATCCATAGTTGCACGATGAAGCCGAAAAGTATCGACAAATCACGATACTTGGTGGTCATGGAGGAAATAATGATGCCGAAGCCCAACGACAAGCCTGCAAGCATCACTACCAAGAGGGGGAACAGGAGTGCAATGGCATTGGGGAGGATAAGGTCTATTCCCTTGCTGAAATTGATGATATCATACCAGAGAAAGACCAGGAAGAAGAGACTGAACTGTATGCCGAACCTAACGAGATTGCTGACTGTGACAGACAGTGGACTAATGAGACGTGGGAAATAGACTTTCCCAAAAATACCTGCGTTGGCGAGAAAGGTATTGGAGGTCTTGTTGAGACAGTCGGCAAAATATTGCCACATGCAGACACCTGCCAAGTAAAACAAGGGTTGGGGCACTCCATCAGTGGGAATGCCTGCGATACCTCCAAACACAATCATGTACATGATGACGGTAATGGAGGGCTGAATAAAAAACCAAAGCGGACCGAGGATGGTCTGCTTGTATTGGGTGATTATGTCGCGCTTGACGAAGAGGGTCAACAAATCGCGATATTGCCATATCTCACGCAAATTGATCTGCATGAGACCATTGCGGGGCTTGATGACAGTTGTCCAAGATTGATCCATTAATTTATGATTTATGAAGCTAATTGTCTGCAGAATCTACTATAATATAGCGTTGATTCCGATGATTTATATTTTCAGGATGAGTCATTGCAACTATTTTTCGTTCAATTAAGTCATTGAGAACAGAATTGCGAAAACTTTCTCTCTTTTTATAATTACAAGTAGTCATCAATTCCCTGATGCTTTTTTCACCTTCTTCAAGTTTCAACAATACTTTTTGTTGTTCTAACGTGAAAGTTTGTTGTCCGTTTGTTGTCCGTTTGTTGCCTGTTTGTTGTCCGTTTATGAGTATTATTTCCTTCGATAAAAGGAATACATACCTTGAACTCATCTTGTTCTTCAATCAAAGGTTCTTTTCCGCCAGAAATATATGGAACATATTTGAACATGGTACGAGTACCATTACCGAGTTCTTCTACCATACCGAGTTGCGCAAAGAAATTGGCTATACATGGATTTTTTGCATGTGAACGAAGATTGCCGAGTGTAATTTGCCCATAGCCAAATGGAGTATTCCAATTACTTGTCTCCACTTTGTAATGATAGATTATAAGACTTGCATCATGATGAGCTCCAAATTCACGATGGATGAGAAGATTCAAGCATACCTCACGGAAAATAAGCTCGCGCATACTTTTTCGTTGCTCTCCCTCTATAATTGGCCATTCGGGTAAATGACGACCGCAGAAATCCATCAGACGCTGATATGCTCTAAGAAGATTGCACTTGATTATGTCACGATCATCATAAAGTATCGATTCATCTTTCCTACAAATTGCATCAGTTTTGTAGAAAGGTACAACACTCGTCAAGGTCTTTTCTTTTCCGAACAGTAATGCAGCCGCCATCGTGTAGCCTTCTTGACCGGTCTGCAAATCTTTGAGACGCATACCAGCTGATTCGAGGATTTCTTCGTTGGTCATAGTTGCCCAAAGATGTGTTGCCTTATTAAGTTTCACTTTTTTTCGTACATCATCAAAGAGTTCTTCTTCAAGGTCGTCCATAGTCAAATATGGAAGGACTCTATTTTCTGTACAACTTGTTTGCTTACGAAGAATAAGGTCAGCTATCTGGTGCGCATTCTTGAGGGAAAAGTCTCCATCCTGATTTCGATCGTAATAGATTCCTTTATATGTATGGGCTTGACTACTTTCTGGAACATAGAAGTAAATTATCCATTTCTCATCAATTTGTAGGGGCTCACAATTTAGATAGAAGGCAGGATTGATGATTTGTGGGTTATTGAGGTACTTCGCAAGAGTGTCCATTTGTTCTTTAACTTTGTCAGATGGAATGCCGATAATGGTACCATCGTCATCAGCGCCGAGTATCACATGTCCACCTCTTCGATTGAGGAATGCGCAGATAGTTTCATCAACTGAGCGTGCGAGTCCAATTTGCGATCTTTTATACTCAATTTCTGTACCTTCGCTATTTGCGGTAATACGCTTTATGCCTTCAACAGTCATATTTCAACAGCAAACTATCAATCTTAAATTTCCCAGCAATTCCATCCAACGCTGGGCTTCGCTCTCAGCCAGTTGGGGAGTGAGGTCGTATTTTTCCAACAAAAGGTCGATGATGTCCTGAGATGAGAAATCACGTCCTTGAAGGGCGTTCCAGAGATAACAAGCAGTCGGATTGAGGGCAACGGCCTTCGTCAGATCCACATCGAGCGTGCCTTGCATCAGCACGATCTGTTTGCCTGCGATGGAACGGAGTTTGTATTTTGGATTGATTCTCATGATGTGACTATTTTCCGAACCTTGGACATCGCAAGATAACTCATATCGAGCATCCAGGGAGTGTTACTACAGAGAGCGTGTTTCCAACGTGATGAGATGTATTTCTGATAACGGTTGGCATACGGACGGGAACTGATAATTTCCTTCCATACGCGACTGATATCTGAAGACGAGTTAGATGCAGTTATGTAAGGACAATGATACCCAAAATGGCGTTCCATCAGGGATGACAAAATCTCCACAAACGGCAAGAGACCATAGGTGCGATATTGAAGAAGAACACTCTCCCACTCTACCCGATTCCCCTCATGCTGGAGAAAGAACATCCAATCGAGTAACTGACGAAGGCTGACATGCTCTCGCGTGAAATGGATGGCAAGATGACGGATGAGAAAAAGGGCTTGAAAAGTAGGTGACGCATACCATGCATTGACGCCTAATGCTGGAACTGAAACAAGATCCTTCAGAAGGGTTTCCTTGAGCAGCCGTTCGTACGACCTGCCACGATACATGATATGCTGAGAGATGAGATCGAAATGATTCTCGATATGCACTCCCTCGTAATCAAAAGTGGTATGATGGTACGTGTCACGATGCACCTGAATACCCAGACGAGATTTCACACACTCATCCCCTTCCACCCATGCTGGAACAGGATGTCCATCACATAAGCGGAACAAGTAGATATCAAGGTCGGAAAAGTCCCTCCATTCCGGATGAGGGTAGTAGGAAGACAGGGAGAGTCCCTTGAGGAACACTACCTGCAGATTATCCTGAGCATACAACGCGCTCAACCGACGTGCTATGTCGGTACGTATCTCATATCGTTCGACTGTACGCTGTTGCATGACGGCCCAACGATACTGAAGCGGCAATGACAACCTTGGTAATCTGTCTTCACCCTGTTGAAGCAAATATGAGATTGCCTCTGAAACCAACGAGGCTACGTTGTGACGCGAGGAGAGAACAAAAAGCTGCTCCCATTGCTGCTCGGTAAGCAATGACACTTCGGACAACACATCAGACTCCTCTGCCGTATGAAGGGAGAGACGAATGAGCGATACGAGAGCTTGGGAGAGATTCTGAGTTGTCTCAGGCACTACGAGCGTGTTTGAAAAGGATGTTGTATAAGGAGCCGAAGAAGTAACGGCAGTCGGTGCGGAAGGGCGCACGATGATAAGCCTCTATGTAGCGACGCTCGCTATCCTGCACATCCTGAAGAGTGACAGGACGTTGCTTCTCATAATAGAACGGAGGTATGAGTCCCGGTTTGACAGTGATGCGCAACTGCTGCATTTCGGGCGTATAGAGACTGTAATAATGACGGGAGAGCGGACGGACGCCTACGAGTTTCAACTGCCCCTTTAAGAGATTGTAGATCATGGGAAATTCGTCCAGCCACAAAGGACGCAATATATGTCCAAGAGCATTGATACGATAGTCATCGGCCAGTTTGCCTCCATCCTGAAGACCAATTTGCTTGAAGACATACGACTGGATGTATTCGGAATAGGCATACATCGTACGGAACTTATATACACCTATCAGATTTCCTTTGTAGCCGACACGCATGAGACGGATAAGGGGACCGTATGAGGGGCGATCGGTACTTATTGGCTGAGATGCTTTGTATGCGGTAAGGTAAAAGAAGCCATGATGAGACTCGTCGTCGATAATCTCGAATCCTGCACGTGCTACACGTCCAAGCACTTCCACACGAGGGAAACTGCGATTCCTTCCACGGGTCATTGCCATGTAAAAGGGACGAGTCAAGGAAAGCTTAGGCATTACGCGCGACCATACATAGTCCAAGAAATAGAAAACAGAACGAATAAAACGAGGATATTTTCCATAAATATGTTCGCGTCTCAACTTGGATGTGACACCACAGATGCTGAGAAATCCACCTACGGGGAGATGATAGTTGGCACATGTCAACATCGTATTGAAATGACGCATATCGTTGAAAGGATACATCTGAACGATATAGCGAGGATTGGGCGTCTGGTCAGCTACGATATCTTCTACATTGGGGGAGTTGTATATACGGGTGGATGGCGAAAAATCCTGTAGATGCGTAAATACCCATGACACAGCCTCTGGATAAGTCATATCCTTAGTTTCTTTCCACAGATGGAGAACCTCGGGATCAGTGACTACGTATTTTTCATGAGACGAACTATCAGATTTAGTAATTTTTACTTTTGGATAGGGTAAGAAGGAATCATTGAGAACTGGCAGTTTGGCCAAAAAGATCTCGTAGTAAATACGAAAGAGCAACAACTCGATGACCACTATCCAGATGTATGGCAAAAGAGACTTCAGATTGAAATGCACAGAAGGAAGCGCAAGATGTATAAAAATGCAAAGACCTGCATATAGAAACGTATCGATGGCAATGATGGTGAGAACACCATACTTTAGATTAGCGTACGATTGTATACGATTCTTGCGCATCAAGAAGCTGAGAATACACCAACAGATGGTAACACCTATCACCTGATAAAGAGTAGGAGTACCTGTCATGCACGAATATCGGTTGAACGAGGAAAATACAATGACAACCTCGAGCACACACATCAAGAAATTTCCGAAACGTACAGACTTAAACATACAATATCCACTTATTCTTCAATCAAGCCCTCTCCTTGCATGACATAACGACGACCACAGTCACAACGCAAGGTATCATCAAGACGCGCGCCACACTCGCACACCCATCCTATCCTACGCGCAGGAACACCTGCTACAAGAGCAAAATCAGGGACATCTCGGGTGACTACAGCTCCAGCTGCCACCAAAGCACTACGACCTACGGTGTGTCCGCATACTATGGTGCAATTGGCTCCTAATGAGGCTCCCTGACGTATCAAGGTACGCGCATATACACCATGTACAGGAAAGTGAGCACGAGGTGTAACGACATTCGTAAAAACACAGGAGGGGCCACAGAAGACATTGTCCTCTATTTCCACCCCTTCGTATATGGAGACATTGTTCTGGATACGCACGCCATTGCCTATCCGAACATTGTTGGCTACATTTACATTCTGCCCCAAAGAACAGCGGGAGCCGATAACGGCTCCCGACTGTATGTGACAAAAATGCCAGATTTTGGTGCCCTCTCCAACGAGGGCACCATCATCTACATAACTACTTTCGTGTATGAATGGCATACTTACTCGGCTATCGTAATGATTACGCAGCGACTAAGCTTGTTATCATTGAAGTACATAACATCCACACCACCCTTAGCCTGTGTCTGCAGACGTGAAGCAGGAATACCATATTCCTCGGTAAGTACCTTGAGCACGCTCTGAGCACGCTTCTCGGACAACTTCTGGTTGTAATTGGGAGTAGCGGTCTGAACATCAGCATAACCCGTGATGATGTACTTCTGGTCAGGATTCTTCTTCATGAAGTCGGTCAGGACAGTGAGGTTAACCTTTTGAGACTTGAGGACCTTGGTGTCATCCAACTTGAACAAGATGGTGAAGGGGAACATACCCTTGTTATCAATCTTGTACTCAACAACCTTCTCGACTTCCTTGGACTTGGCATTAGCCTCTGCCAACTGACCCTTGAGGTCGTCCACCTCGGACAAGGCATCGCGAAGTTGAGACTGTGTACGAAGCATGTAGTCGCAAGGCTTGTCATCCTCCTTCTTGCCACCGAAGGCGTATGTTACACCAAGATTGACACGACCCACTCCTTCGGAATAGCGACAATCGCTTCCGAAACCGAAAATGGAAGGAGCCACACTATAGCGAGCCTCGAGATTCATACCCCAATGCTTATTGAACTTGTATGATGCGCCCAAACCAACGGATGCACCCACACGGGTCTTCATCTTACCTTCAGGGAATGAAAGAACGGCATCCGCATCTTCTGTATGCAGAGTTCCTTCATTATAGGTGTTTCCATTCTCATCAATAGATATAATGGGAGTCTCTTTCGTCACTACATCACTATATCCGACATGCATATTGACTGCCTTGGATAGATAGAAAGTGGGACCTACAAAGAGATAGAGATTGAAGGGACGCTTGTAATTCTTATTACCGAAAAGGCTGAACAGATTGACGGTAGCATCGAGATCAAATTCTCCATACAACTTTCTATCATTCTCATAACCTGTCTCCTGACGACCGAGGCTCTGCCAGAGACCACCAGCATTGAGTCGAGCACCAAAGATGGGCGTAAACTCCTTGCCAAACTGCACGTTGAAATTTAAATTAGGTTTATTGAAACCATCGTTCAACACACTATTCACACCTACATTGGCACCTACATAATACTGTCCGTGGAACTTCTCCTTCTTGAGACAGCACTCCTCAGCTTGTACGGCTACTACTGAAATCATGCACGCAAGGCATGTTAAAAACATTTTTTTCATATCTTGATTACTTCTTATTCTTTATTTACCTATATTTCCTCCATTGTGTTGCGGTCGTTCGGTTTCGACTCTAATAGAAACCTCATTACTGATGACATCTGTCATATACACATTGGGAATACGGAAACGCCATACTTGCCCATCACTTGTAACCACCTCGGTCTCGAGATAAGAAACCTGATGACGATAACGCGTCTGCAATTCGGCAGTCACCTTATCTACGTCATTATCCAAATAGGTATCCACAATAATGTTACCATCCTGATATTCAGACATACTGAGTATATACTCACGGAACTTTTCCTTTGCCATTTCCAAGACAGAATCAGGTGCTTGTGCATCTTGACATGCAATGATGGAACCTGTGACATTCATATCACCACGAACGACGTTGATCGTATCCAGACAGTCTTCAACCACCACGATAGAATCCAACTTCGTACCATTCTCGGTGGGGACGCTCAACAGGTTATCTGCACCAGGAGTGAAAGTGAGAATTCTATGAGTAGTACTTGTATCGGTATATTCCTCATGTATGAGGTTAAATTCTTTTTGTTTCATCGAATCGGGAATCAATTCGATATAGCCACCTGTGACAGGCTGCATGTGGAGGTTGACAGGAACATATACGGTATGCCCCTTGTCTGTATCGGGAATTTCCACTTCGATAATCTGCGGATAATAACCATCGGCCGTGATGGTGAGTATTATCGTGCGCCCACGGAGGGAACTGTCGCCCTCACCAGAGAATGTTATCGTACTTCTGGCCTTGATTATCTCGCCATTGTCACCTACGAAATTGACGGTCTCGTTGGCCTTCACTGTTCCCTCGGAGGAAACAATAGTACCGATAACCTCAGCCCCTGTATTGACATCAATTAGATTGATGGCAACAATACACTTCGCATCGTTGTAGTTGTGAATCACGTACTCGTAATGGTAAGGATCAATCGTAAAGACTTCCTTCGTACAACTACTCAACGTAAGAGATGCTACAAGTAGCATACTCCATACACTACCCCATAAACGTTTTGTTTTCATTATGATGAAGATTATTAAATTGTTACTTTTTTATTTCATTTAAACCACTCTGGACAAAGAAAGGATTGAACTGGTTGCGTTTCTGTATATTGTCATCAGCCGTGACATACGGATGACGATAATAATAGGAAACTTCCATACCACCCATATTGAAATTGAGGCCTGCACTCTGGGCCATATCAACACGAGGCCAATAGCCATGGCGCTTCTGGCGGAAACTGGGCAAGACAGCGATAAACTTGAAACCTCCGTTGAAATCAGCCTTGTTACACTTCTCGGCATAGAAACCGACGGAAAGATAACGGAAATGACGGATGGCTTCGAACTTGACACCTATCTCGTTGAGGAGATACTGCTCGGCACGCAAACGGAACTGGGTATTGTACTTGCGCCAATAGTAGTCGGGGCCTACGCTCCAATACACATGCGTTTCTCCATTGTAATAGAAGTTCTTAAATCCATAGAAATTACCAATGCCGACCACACCAACGCGACCATTGAGTGTCCAATGCTGGTTGCGGAACGGGTACATCAAATCCAGATCACCACCATAGCACTGGTTGTCAAAATTACCCACCGTTGCGGCACCCTGAATATTGAACGGCAAAAGGAACTTCTGCTCAAGAGTGAGGTAACCAGGTCGGATGGTTGTCACATATCCATCGTAGCCCTGTGCCCATAGAGGGAAGACTACCTGAGCCGTAAACTTTGCTCCAGGCCACAACTGAGCCTCCAAAGCGGGGCTGAGTTCGAACATGGAGTCATACACGCGACCATTGAAGAAGTAGTTCTTGAGATACAGCTGAGGATAGACACGCAAGTCAACCTTGAACAGAGAAGTATTCTCCTTTGACTGACCCTTCACCTTAGACCAACTGTCGTCCACCCCATAGCGCACCTGACATTCCTCTGGAAGCGTAGTACCCTGAGGCAAGGTGAGCGTCAGTTGGGGGACATTCTGATGAGTGAGAATAAGGCGACACGAGCCTTGGCGTGACAAACCTGCCGAAAGAAGACAATTGACGGCCTTGTTAGCACCCTGACTCTGAACCTTGTAAGCACTGTTCTCTACCGTAACAATCCAATCCGAACCATCCTGGACACAACGAACATTCTCGAAGCCAAGACTGACCAATTGGTCTATCACGTCCTGGGTACGCTGACACCACATAGGAAGTGAGAGCGTACACATTATTATATATATAAGGATTCTCTTCATAATACGTATGCTCTATTTGTAGGCCCTAATCCTAAACTGGAGGCCAAATGACGGATACTGACAACGGTTCAACTCTGCAAAAAACCAGAAATGTTCCTTGAAAAGAGCATAACTGGCACCTATATTCACACTACGCGCATCATACTCAGCCATGATATCAAGACCGTTGATTGCTTTTTGCGCAAAATTCTCACCTGGCGTGGCGAAACGGAAATTCGCACCAGCCGCTGGACGAACATAATTCGCCTCGGGTGCCTTCTCTGCATATTTGATGACCGACAAATGGGTACCGATAGTGGCCACATTTTGCCATGAGAAATGCTTGGTAAATGCCAGATAGAAACGTGTCAGGTGATTGTTGCCACCCTGGCCTGAAACGGATATCTCATCATTGGACTTGAGATGCGTCAACGGGTCGTTGGCACCAAAAACAATCTGAGGCATCCATGACCAATGATAACCTTCGGGACACAGACGTAACTTGGCATGAAACGAACGGTCCTGACTCACATAATGACTCATGTGCTTGAATGTCTCGGAACGAAGCATCATGTAATAGCCTACCTCAAGCCAAGGAAACAACGTGGCATTGAGATAGTAACTGTCGGTGTCATATCCGGGGCGACGCGGTTGAGATGCCTGCCAATCGAGATGATTGGCACCCAACATAATGGTACCCATGGGGTTCATGTCGGCTGTAGGCATACGTAAGGAACCCGAGGTGCCGTATATGAACTGGGCACTCAGGGGAAGGGAGAACAAAACACAACCCCAAAAGGTCAATATCAGTTTTCGAAACATCACAATTTCTCTATATTACTGCGATCGGACACATTCTTCATCACATTCTTGGTGTCGAAGATGAACTTGGAATGCTTTTGTACAAAGTCGTAGTCAACGGTGGTATGTGCAGCCGTAACCATCACGAGGTCGCTCTCTGAAAGGAGGGAAGCCGTAAGAGAGGGTTCACCCTCGTACCATGCTCCCTGCCAACGATACTTGGGCACATACGGATCATAAAAACGAACATCTGCACCACTCTTCTTGAGACAATCAATCACACGCAGGGCTGGACTCTCGCGATAGTCGTCAATATCCTGCTTGTAGGATACGCCTAAGACAAGCACCTTGGCTCCATGAAGCGATTTGCAAAAACGATTGAGAATGGCACCCGCACGCTCCACACAATATTCTGGCATACGATCGTTTATCATCATGGAGGACTCGATCATGGAGGTGTGGAAGCCGTACTCGCGAGCTTTCCAACTAAGATAATAAGGATCCAAGGGTATGCAATGTCCACCCAAACCAGGACCAGGATAGAACGGAGTGAAGCCAAACGGCTTCGTCTTGGCTGCCTCTATCACTTCCCACAGATCAATGTCCATACGATGGCAGAGGATTGCCAATTCGTTGATAAGGCCAATATTGATATTGCGATACGTATTCTCCAGAATCTTGGTCATCTCAGCCACCGCTGGTGAAGAAGCACGGAAGACCTTGTTCTGCAACACAGCTTCGTACATGGCGGCTATCACCTCCTGGGCATCATCACCTATGGCACCAACCACCTTGGGCGTGTTCTTCGTCTTATAGATGAGATTCCCTGGATCCACTCGTTCGGGAGAAAAACCGAGATAGAAATCCTCACCACATTTCAGACCACTCGTTTCCAAGATAGGTTTGATGAGTTCCTCGGTAGTTCCGGGATAGGTGGTGGATTCGAGTACCACCATCATACCACGATGTAGATACTTGGCTATTGACTCGGCGGAAGAACGGACATAACTGATGTCGGGTTGCTGATGTGCATCCAGAGGAGTGGGCACACAAATTGCCACGAAATCTACATCACGAATGAAACTAAAGTCACTGGTAGCTGAGAGCATGCCCGACTGAACAAGCTGCTGCAAATCATCATCCACCACATCGCCTATGTAATTGTGTCCTTGATTGACAAGGTCAACCTTGGACTTCTGCACATCAAAACCGATTGTACGGAAACCAGCTTTGGCTTTCTCTACAGCCAGAGGAAGTCCCACATAGCCCAATCCGACAACTCCTGCCGTAATCTGACGATCAACAATCCGTTGTAAAAGGCTTTCTTTCATCATATTATCGCACAAAACATTCCTCTTGTTCCCCGAAAATTTGCATCAAGTTCATTTTCAGGTTCTTATCAGCACAAAAGAAAAATAGGCCACTAAACATAGTGGTTAATATTATCATTAATTACTCTTTAATTCTTCTACATACTCACACTCGACCATGAAAGCCGCAGTGAGGAAATTGGATACGGATACCACGAAACGCTTGCTGCGTCCTCCGCGTACCTTGAGCAGGACTCCCGTCTGTCCATCACACAACCCACCATGGATCCTGACAGGCGTACCCTTGGCAAGATTCACTTCTTCGGGACTGAAGAAGAGTGCGCGATCCGAAAAATGCTGCATCAGCAACATAAAACGTTCCATCTCAGAAACGGTAACAGTGACAGCCCCCTTTCCAGAATGCACCCGATTGGGATAATACTGAAGATAGGGAAGCTGGGTTTTGCAATCCTGAACCTGAGAGCGGGTGGCATAGACAAACACAAGATTGCTGATGACAGGACGTGTCTGCACCACACGCTTGTGAGATGCGTCGAAAGACATCACGGTCTGGGTCGGAACAAAACATCTTACCTGTTTCGATTCAAGCCATTCCTTAGCCTTCAGCTCTCGTTGGAAAGGAGCTTTCATAGCGAACCAAAGGTATTCAGTATCCTGCATCATTAATCGACTTTACTTACAAGATGCAAAATTACCACTTTTTTCTCATACGACAATATCAAGACAAGAGAAAAATTACTTTGTTATGAATTTTTTTTATCTTGAATACTTGAAATACATGGGTGTAAAAACGGCCCAAATTCAAAAATCCTACTCAATTTGCGCAAGTTCTTCAGTCGAGATTTTGAGTTAGATTTTGAGCGATAGCGACCATAAATAGTACGTACGCTACAGTTTTCAGGTTTTTTTTTCGATCAAAATAAGACAAAGTCAAAATGTGCTACGCATACAAAATTGGCTTACGCCATAAAAAATGTAGGTTGACTATCCCCTGCCCTCTCCTGAAGGAAAGGGAGTAAGACTACGCCCGTCCGCTTGTAATCAATTGACCAACGATTGCACCCTCATTTTTTATGCCGCAGGCAATTTTGTATGGCGAAGCCACATTTTGACTTCGAATTATTTTGTCGCGACTCGACCAAATGAAAGCAAGCTTTCTTTGGCACTCGCTGCTCCAAAATTTGTCCACTTCCTTTTCCTTTCGCCGAAGGCGCAGATTTGGGTATGGGATTTTATCTGATTG
>DCHV01000029.1 GCA_002314945.1 Prevotellaceae bacterium UBA1743 | reverse complement strand
GTAAAAGTATCTAATATCCTTACTATCTCTTCCTGAATGGGGAGAGGGGGGAGGGGGATGGTGTAATCTTTAATAATCTGAGCATTTATATTATTTTGACTACCTTGTCCCAATGACTTTATGTTCTCATATTCTTTACAAATCCAGTGGTAAACATATCTGTATAATGCTTTTTCTGAATCTATTTGAAGATTACAACATGCTTGATTTGTTGTGAGTGGAATTTTGTTTATACATGCTTTTCCTGCTGTTGCACCATACATTGCTATAATGACACAATTTTCAGGTATGAGTTTTGCAGATGAGTTTTTTATGGCTTCTTGTGTAATCTTAATTTCAGTGTCATATACATCTTTCCAATCAACCTCTTGTGTTCTAAGCCAAGGGATATTTCCAATAAAGAAATCACTATTCCCTCGTGATGGAGTTCCGCCTGAACATATTTTCGTGCAAAGTTGTGATAACTTCACATATTCCACTCCTTCCGAGCAATACCTCTGTATCAATTGCTCTATCGAACCAATTCCTCCTTGCAAGGCAGAATTCGAACAAGTTCGTTCTGCTCTTGCTTCGTTCGTCAGTTCCTCCACCTTGCTCATAGGTTGTCCTCCTGTTCATAATAGTAAGAATAATCAATGCCTTTCATAAACATCTCACGGCTGTTGATGTCGTCGGTGAGGGCATTCGATAGTAGGGCTTTGATAGCAGTGGCATTTGTAGTGCTTGCTCTCATGGCTGACAAGTATGCTTTTTTGTCTATCTGGCTCCAATCCACACACTTTTTGAGGTTTTTCTTGAATATCATATCCAACCAGATGCGTGTGCTACGACCATTACCCTCCATAAAAGGGTGAGCTACATTCATCTCAACATATTTGTCCACAATCTCGTCAAACGTACCTTCGGGCATTCTTTCTATAATACGAAGATTCTCCATAAGATACTCCGCACGGCAGAAGAGTGTGCCATCCTTCCATATCGTCTTCTGGCGTATCTGACCAGCAAAGTCATACAGTCCATCAAACAGATATCCGTGTATCTGTTGAAGTCCCAGAACTGTTCCTACCTGAATAGTATCAAGCATATTGCTTTCAAAGAGAGCGTATGCCTTCTTTCGACTCTGTCCGTCAATGCTATTGTCACTGCTTGTGAACCAGTCAATGAATGCCATTGCCTTGGTGTTGGGAAAGGATAATGCCAGCCTACGCACAGCATCCATGTCCATACAATCAGTATTGTAACGCTTGCCATCTGCTGCCTTAAGTTTCAGTTGGGTAGTGGCACTAACCAACTCACTTTCCTCCTTCTTCAACTTAGCCTTCAGGTACTTCCAGTAGTTTCGGTTCTTCTCGTAGTCGTCCTGCTGATTGAAAGCACCGACAACGTCCAGCACAGAATAGTACCATTTGTTCTGGTCGCTACTCCATACGGCACGCACTAACTGGTCATTATAGAACCTTATTGAAACTTTCTCCATACCCTACAAACTCTTAATGATGTCGTCAATCTGCTTTCTGAGTTCATCCTCATGAGCAACAATCTTCTCCAATCTTGCATTCAGTTCTACAATATCCACCTTCTCCCTTGTGTCCTCTTGCTCCACATACTGAGAGACAGAGAGGTTGTAGTCACCCTCTGCTATGGTGGCATTGCTCACAAGTTTACACTGATACTGCACATCTGCTCTGTCAGCAAACATCTGCACTATATGCTCAATGTTCTGTGGAGTGATCTTGTTGCTGTTGGTTACCTTCACGCACTCCTTGCTTGCATCGATGAAGAGGGTGGCATTGTCCTTCTTAGCCTTCTTCAGCACCATGATGCAGGTGGCGATAGGGGTTCCGAAGAACAGGTTGTCGGGCAACTGGATGATGCAATCCACGTAATTGTTATCAATAAGGTACTGACGTATCTTCTTCTCGGCACCGCCTCGGTACATCACCCCGGGGAAGCAGACGATGGCTGCTGTGCCATTGGTGGCGAGCCAGGAGAGGGAGTGCATGATGAAGGCAAGGTCGGCCTTCGACTTGGGTGCCAGTACGCCAGCAGGCGCAAAGCGCGGGTCGTTGATGAGGGTGATGTCATCGTCGCCCTTCCACTTGATGGAATACGGAGGATTGCTGACGATGACTTCAAAGGGTTCATCGTCCCAGTGCTGGGGACTGAGCAAGGTGTCTTCGCAGGCGATGTCGAACTTGTCGTAGTCGATGTCGTGGAGGAACATATTGATGCGGCACAGGTTGTAGGTGGTCAGATTGATTTCCTGTCCGTAGAAACCCTGTCGCACGTTCTCCTTGCCGAGTATCTTGGCTGCCTTCAGCAGCAGGGAGCCAGAGCCGCAGGCAGGGTCATAGACCTTGTTGATCTGCGTCTTCCCCACCGTGGCCAGTTTGGTGAGGAGTTCCGACACCTCCTGAGGCGTATAGTATTCTCCGCCCGACTTGCCTGCATTGCTCGCGTACATGCCCATCAAATATTCGTAGGCATCGCCAAAGGCATCGATGGTATTGTGCTGGTAGTCGCCCAACTTCATCGACTGCACGCCACGGAGCAGTTTGACCAGTTTCTCGTTGCGCTTGATGACGGTAGCCCCGAGTTTGTTGGAGTTGACATCCAGGTCGGCAAACAGCCCCTTGAAATCGTCCTCGCTCTCGGTGCCCTTGGCAGAGTTCTCTATGGCGGCAAAGATACCCTCCAACGTCATGTTCAGGTCCGCGTCCGCGTCACATACCTTACATACATTCTCGAAGAGTTGCGAGGGAAGGATGAAGAAACCCTTCACAACGACCATTTCTTCCCTGGCTCCCTCGGCCTCTTCGTCGGAGAGGTCGGCATAACTGAAATCCTTGTTGCCCGACTCCCATTCACCTCGGTTGATATAGGTCGTGATATTCTCGCTGATGTAGCGATAGAAAAGCATACCGAGGATGTAGGACTTGAAGTCCCATCCATCCACCGATCCTCTCATCTCATCTGCTATCGCCCATATTGTTCTGTGAAGTTCTGCTCTCTCCACCTCTTTCCTGTTGTCTGCCATGTCGTAACGGATTATTGAATAATTTCTCCATATTTTCTGCAAATATAGCGATAATTTGGGACGCAAGCAAGCAAACACCTAATCATTGTAATTTGTTAAAAAATCCAAAAAACAGGGATTTTCCACATCCGTTCACTTTTCGTTTTGGAAATTATGCTTGATTTTCAATAGATTACATTTTTTCGGAGCGTTACAAGCGTTACGCGTTACAAGCGTTACAGAGGGTTTTTGCAAAAATGAAATCCACGGACATGGCGGTGTCCATGGATCCCCTCCGTGTTTGGGGGGGGATTTAGAGGGGGTTTTTGTTTAAGAAAAAATATACAAATTAATATTCATATAAATAATATATATATATAAGGTATTTATGCTGGGGCCATGGCCGTGTCCGTGGATTCCAAAACTGAAAACATGGTCTGTAACGCTTGTAACGCGTAACGCTTGTAACGCTTCGCCACGGAAACCAAGAATTTCTACCTCGAAAAAAAAATATTTGTGCCTCGGAAAAAAAATATTTTCTCCTCGGAAAATTTTTTTTTTGACCGTGGAGTTTTTTTAAGCCTCTACCTTGCACAAAAAAAATTTAGTCAATAGTGAAAATAGACCTTTAGACAAAAACATTTCTTTGTCACAATCAGCACGAAAGGATCTTATTCAAACGAATTGCTCGCGAACGGCAATGAGGGCGAGAGTGACGCTGTTGTTGACATTGAACTTTGCCAGTAGTCGTTTGCGATACCAGTTGACAGTCTCTATACTTAGATGAATAGTATTTGCTATCTGTGGATTAGTAAGGCCGTCGCAGATACCTTGCAATACCACACGTTCGGTAGGTGTAAGGAAAATCTGTTGATTTTTGCCCCGCTCGATGATGGAAGCGACCTCACTACTCTGATACTGTTCGCCATGATATACGGCCACAATAGCATCCAGCACCTCTTGCACGGGAGCGCTCTTCAAGACATATCCATGTACGCCAATATCCATCATACGCTGGATAATGGAGAATTCATCGTGACAGGTTATCATAACTACACGAAGGGATGGATACTGCTCCATAACCTGCCTGCAAAAATCCATACCACTGCCATCTGGCATGGAGATATCGAGCAACAGGACATCGGGCATCCATTGAGTGAGTCTGAGACGGCATTCCTCCAACGTGGAGTAGCAATGACTGACATGTGCCAAGTCACTACGGTTGATGGCCTTGGACAATCCCTCAACCAGCATGGTGTGATCATCTACGATGTTCACGTCTATCTTGTACTTTTTTGTCATAGAGGAAAAGCAATATTTATTTCTGTTCCATTACCAGGTTGGCTGATGATATTCATCTCGCCATTGAACTGTGCAATTCGTTTACGTATATTTCTCAGTCCTGTACCATCCATCTCCTGTTCTTGATGAAATCCTTTGCCCTTATCACTTACGGTTAGCACCACCTGTTTTTCCTCGTTCATCAACTGGATGTCTATTCTATCGGTTGATGAATGCTTTATGGCGTTGTTGACAAGTTCGTAGGCACAACGGTAGAGTACAATCTCTATATCAGAGGGGAAACGCTTTTCTGGCCCTTCTTCTGTATCTGTCGTGTAGTATTGAAAATGTGCTCCCGGCACGGAGATGGCATAGTTTTTCAGGGAGGTGATCAAACCATCCTGTTGTAATTCCACAGGCATGATGTGATGTGCTACCCTACGCATTTCCCGTGCCGATTCATCGACGAGGTGCATTGCTTCATCCTGTTCCTTGTTGGCAATTTTCAGTTTGAGAAGCGAGAGCATTCCTCCGAGTCCATCATGTAGATCCCGGGCGATTATTTCGCGCTCACGCACCTCGGTTTCAAGGGTCAATCGTGCTTTCTGCCTCTGGTGATTGCGGCGTGAAATGATCATCACAAATACCATGACAATCAACAGAACGCCACCTATTGCCACAATGATTATCAACATGCGTCTGTGCTGCATCATGTTGGCAAGTTCCATATCCTTTTTCTCTGTCTCGAACAGAATCTCCTGCTCGGTAAGTGAGGCCTGATATGCATAGTTGCTCCATGCTGCCTGTATGGAATCCTCCTTGTTGTTGTAGAGCTGTGCCAACTCGGGGTTGTTCAGATGGGTATATATATCTGCCAGTAGTTTGTATGTCTCCCTGGCTACATCTGGTGCGTCGGTATCCACATCTGCTGCCTGCATGGCATACTTTTCGGCTTCCTCCCATCGTTCGTCGTGTGCTGCAAGGGAGGCTTTCTGGTTCAGGAAGGCCGCATCCGAGCGATGCAGTTCCTCGCCCAAGGCTTCATTCTCGCATATCAGTTTTTCTGCCTCGTCCCAGTTGCCTTCTTCGATGGCAATGTCGGTCATTGTTACAAGGCAATCGCTACGCGAACCACCCTCTTCCCCAGGATGTGCGAAGAGATAGTCATATACCTGCTGCATATATTTCCTTGCATCGTCGTACTTGCCCTCGTTCTTGGCTACCTTGGCCATCCCCTCGAGGGCTAATGACTCCATCAGTGAATCCTGGCTCAGCACGGCTATGGAATCGCTTTTCTGGAGATAATCCATTGCACGGCTCATATTGCCCATGCAATAGTATAGTTCGGCCATGTTGTAGTAGGCCACTACCTGACTCTCTTTCCAATCATGCTTGGCGAAGAGTCGCAAGGCACGATGATAGTAATCCAAAGCCTTTGCTCCTTGTCCCAAGGTGTTGTACAGATTGCCTAAGGTTCCATATAATGCCGAAGCCTGATCATCAATATCCGTGTCGTCGTAATTACCGCACTCGTGCATCATCCCGACTGCTTCCTGGGCTGATTGCAGTTCCTTCTCTGCCTCGGCATAGCGAGCATTGGCCCAATGGTGCATGGCCAAGATGCGATGAAAATTGCAAATGGATTTATAGGCATTTATCTTCTCTGCGACAGCCAATCCGGCATGGGCATACTGTGTGGATTTCTCTTCATTCATCTCAAGATATCCCCATGCAAGACCATCATAAAGACGAATCATGTCTGCCTGTTCCCGGGGTGGATCGTTGCGCAACACATACTCGAGCGAGTCCACCCCACGATTGCGGTGGTCTGTGTATTCTGCCCACATCGCGCCAGAGCAGGTGAGCATCATGAAAATGAGTAGAATCGTTGTGCGGCGTATCATGCGGTTGTTTGCAACAAACAGTTCCATTTAATAGTGCGAAGGTACTAATAATTACACCAAGCTGCCACCCAAATGGGTAAAATATCCGTTTTATTTGTGCATTCCACCCTTTTGGGTAGATGTATTGTGCGTAATCGTAATTAATTTTGCGCACCAAAATGCGATATTATCAACAAATTTATATTACAAACACATCAAACATTAATTAACATGAAGACAATCAAGTTTCTTAGTATGCTGTTCGCAGCATTTACCCTGAGTTTTACAGCTGCCTCTTGCGGGGATGACAATGACGTAGAGGATATCATCGAGAATGGTGGTAAGACCACTTCTGATCTGAAGACCAGCGACAACGAGATTACACTGACCATCAAGCAGCCCAGTGCCTACACCATGGTTGTTACTGCTCTGTTCACCAACAAACAGTGTACCAGCTACGTAACAAAGACTACCTATGCATCTGAAATTTTAGCTAACGCAGCCTGGAAATCAATTCAGGAGGGTTACACCGCAGAGGATGATCTTACCTACAAACGTGATGGCAACACTATCATCGCAGATGGCAGTGAAGCCTTGAAGGGTATGCCCTATGACATCGTTCTTCAGATGATACAGAACGTGAAGAAGACATTCGAGAGTGCCAACAAATAATCGGGTAAGCAACAGACTCTAACTTTTGCTTCGTAAAGCAATAAATCGGGGCGGGCTACATGAAGTGGCCCGCCCTGATATTTAATGTAAGCCTCTCTCAACTTTCAACTCTCAACTTTATTTTATACCTTTGCATTCAATAAATGATGATTTGCTATGAAAATAGGATTTTTCGGTATCGGATTGGATACATATTGGGGACAGTTTGAGGGACTCCTGGACAGATTGACTGGCTACCAGAACCAGATTGTGGGAGAGGTAGAGAAGACGGGGGTACAGGTGGTGAATGCAGGGATGGTGGATAACCCACAGAAATCGCAGTGGGCTGCCGATCTGTTCCGAAGCGAGGATGTGCAACTGATCTGCCTCTACATCAGTACGTATGCACTGTCTTCCACGGTGCTGCCTGTGGTACAGAGAACGGGATGCCCTGTCTTGCTGCTGAACCTGCAACCAGTACCTGCCATTGACTACGACCGACTGAATGCCATGCCGGACAATGTGATGAAGACGGGGGAGTGGCTGGCTCACTGCCAGGCTTGCACGGTACCGGAATTGGCCTGTGTACTGACACGGGCTGGCATACGATTCGATATTCTAACGGGACACATGCAGGACCCTGCAGTATGGGACGAACTACGCGAATGGGTGGATGCGGCCAAGGCTGTGGATGGGATGCGACACGGAAGAATGGGCATCCTGGGACACTACTATTGTGGGATGCTGGATGTTTATACGGATACGACGTTGCAGAGCATCACCTTCGGCACGCATATCGAACTCCTGGAGATGTGTGAACTGAAACGGCTGAGGGATGAGGTGACGGAGGCTGACGTGGAGGAGAAGATAGAGGAATTCCGCAGGACGTTCAAGGTGTCACCCGATTGTGCGCAGGAGGAATTGGAGAGGGCAGCACGTACTTCGGTTGCCTTGGACAGACTGGTGAAGACACATGACTTGGGTAGCATGGCCTATTACTACGAGGGGCAGCCGGGGAATGATTACGAGGATATCGTGACTTCGCTCATCGCTGGCAATACGCTGCTCACAGGCAAAGGAATCCCTACTGCGGGAGAGTGTGAGGTAAAGAATGTGCAGGCGATGAAGATTATGTCGCTCCTGGGCGCTGGCGGTTCTTTCTCGGAACCCTACGCGATGGATTTCAATGATGATGTGGTGCTATGGGGACACGATGGACCCGGTCACTTCAATATGGCGCAGGATGGGGTAGGACTCGTCCCCCTGCCTGTCTTCCATGGCAAACCGGGCAAGGGATTGTCTATCCAGATGAGTGTGAAGCATGGCCCTGCTACGCTTCTCTCGGTATGCGAGGGGAAGGATGGCATCCATCTGCTCGTAGCGGAGGGTGAATCGGTTCCTGGAGCGGTGCTGAACATAGGCAATACGAACAGTCGCTACCGTTTCCCCATCAGTGCCAAGGAATTCATGAACCGATGGAGCAAGGGTGGCCCTTCACATCATTGTGCAATAGGTATGGGACACGTGGCAGGACGCATAGAGAAATTTGCCTTCCTGCTCGATATTCCAGTATATAACGTCACGAAATAGGGGGAACGGAGGAAGGTTTCTCCCCTACCCCTTTCCCTTTATCGGAGGACTTGGGTAAACTCAGCTTTTGTATCTGCTACCTTCACGACATAGATGATGGAGGTTGCATCCTGGCCATCGAAGGACTTGCTCTGTACGACGAACTTGTATTCGGTACCTTCGGCAAGTGGGCGTGAACCGTAGGTGAGGGGTTGGCCGAGGGAGAATTGGTAATCGCCACAGGCTTCGTCGAAGATGGCTTTCTCCTGCTCGCCTACGGGTTGTTGCTCGGTGAACTCTGGCAAGGGGGTGATTTCACCCTGCAGATGGCCGTTCTCTATGAGGAAACGGGTGAGTTCCTGGGGCATGGCGGCAAGGCGGGCATTGCGAACTCCATAGCCTGGAAGTATGGTGGCCTGGGGAAGGTCGGCCTGAAGAGATTCCTGAGTAGTATTCAGCCCTCCACTGCCAAAGGTGCAGAAGGGAATGATGGTCTTCCCCTGGAAAGTCTCCTGCCGAACAAGGGTGATGACAGGACGGGCGTAGGTGCCAAACCAGACTGGATAACCGAGATAGATGGTGTCGTAGGCGCTCAGATCGCGTGTGAGAGTCTGAATGGCAGGCAAGGAGTCGGCCTGCATCTCTTTCTGACAACGTTCGATCGTTTCCTGGAAATTGCCTTCATACGGATTTACAGCCACGATGCTGTCGATATCGGCTCCGAGCTGACGCTGAAGTTCTTCTGCCACGGCTCGGGTGGCTCCCGTCTGAGAATAATATAGGATGAGTGATTTCATGACTTGGGGTTCTTTCTGAGATTGAGAGATATTACATGCATGAAAGGAGAGGATGGCTATCAGCAGAGCGATGCCGAGGCAGGTAGCGGATAGTTTTTTTGTCTTCATAAAAACAGTATTTTATTGATTGGGTAATAGCAAGGGGCGGATTTCATCGAGGATGGAGAAGAGTTCTTCCACCGTCTCGGCCCGAAGCATACGGATGCGTGTGTCGCGGAAATTGGGAATCCCCTTGAAGAGCGGGCTTGCAGCCAAATGCCTCCTGACGTGGAGGATACCTCGGTATTCGTCGATACGCTGTACACTGGTAAGTACTTGACTACGCAGGATATCGAGTCGCTCGTCGATGGTGAGAGAGGCAGATGAGTCGTCCCCAGTATCGATGTATTGTCGCATCTGACGGAAGATCCAAGGCTGACCAAAAGTGGCTCGGCCGACCATGACGGCATCCACTCCGTAGCGCTCGAAGCATTCCAATGCGCGCTGGGGGGTGGTGACATCGCCATTGCCGATGATGGGGATATGGATGCGGGGATTGTTCTTCACCTGGCCAATTAAGTTCCAATCTGCTTCGCCAGTGTACATCTGTGCCCGTGTGCGTCCGTGGATAGTGAGGGCCTGGATACCACAATCCTGCAGCTGCTCTGCCAACTGAGTGATGACAAGGTGGTCGCTGTCCCATCCGAGGCGTGTCTTGACCGTGACGGGTGTGTCTGGCACAGCCTCTACCACAGCGCGGGTGATAGCGAGCATCTGGGGGATGTTCTGGAGCATCCCTGCCCCTGCTCCCTTGCCTGCTACCTTCTTGACAGGACAACCGAAGTTGAGGTCGAGGATATCGGGGTGGGCCTCCTGCACAACGATGCGTGCTGCCTGACACATGGTATCGACATCCTTGCCATAGATCTGGATGGCTACGGGGCGTTCCTCGGGGCACACGGTCATCTTGGCCAAACTCTTGTTTACCATCCGTATGAGGGCGTCGCTGCTGACGAACTCGGAATACACCATGGCGGCTCCCATCTGCCTGCACAGCAAACGGAAACCGAGGTCGGTGACGTCTTCCATAGGAGCCAACAGAAGCGGCCTCTCTCCCAAGTCGATATGCCCTATCTTCATGCAGGATTTTCTGAAAGTCGGGACTGGAATGCCAGGGCGTACATCTTCATCTGCTTGAGCATGGCAAGGAGTCCGTTGCTACGCGTGGGAGAAAGATGTTCCTTCAACCCTATCTCCTCGATGAAATAGAGGTTGGCATCCAATATCTCCTGGGGGGTATGATCGCTGAGCACCCTGAGGAGCAGGGCTACCATGCCCTTGACGATCAGAGCATCACTCTCGGCCTGGAAATGCAGGAGCCCCTCGGAGGTGAGGTCGGCTTGCAGCCAGACACGGCTCTGGCAACCGTCGATCAGATTCTGCTCGTTCTTGTATCGTTCGTCCAACGGTGGTTGGTCGCTACCTAAGTCGATGAGCAACTGGTAGCGGTCCATCCAATCTTCCAGGTCGGAAAACTCCTCTATTATCTCGTCTTGTATCTCGTCTATTGTCTTCATCTTGCTTTTTCGTTGTATAGTAGTTGGGTAAGAGTTTGTCCGACTGCTTCCAATACATTGGGGTCGATATTGTCGGGCGTGTCGTAGATGGTATGCCAGGTAGGACCGAAACTGCTGGGTCCGTCCTCGAAATAGGGGACGATGTCGATGCAGGGTATCTGTGCAATACGATTGACATTGACATGGTCGTCCATGAGCCACCCACCCTCGGTACGGGGGAAGAAGTGGGAGAAACCAATCTGTGCTGCCAATTTCCACAGCATATCCACAATCGGTCCGGCAAAACGGACAGAAATCTGTTCACGGGCAAAGGTGCTGCCACGTCCTCCTACCATATCGAGCAGGACTCCGTAACGTGCCTGATACCCTTTTTCTACGGCTTTCCCAGCCCATACTTGCGAACCGAGACACCACGTCTCGTCGCTCTCGCTGCGGTCTTCCTCCCATTGTGGAGTGCCCATGTCCTCGGCATCGAAGCAGACAAAGTCGATACCAACAGAGGGAGGCTGTGTCTGCATGATACGGCACAGTTCGAGCATCACGGCTACTCCGCTGGCTCCGTCGTTGGCTCCCAGCACAGGGGTCTTGTGATTCTTCTCTTCGGCATCGTTGTCGGCCCAGGGACGGCTGTCCCAATGTGCACAAAGCAGGATGCGATCGCTGCACTGAGGATTGAGGCTGGCGATGATGTTGCGTGCCTGGAGATTTGTTCCGTCGTAGAGGGTGACTTTGCCGTACTGTTCCTCGACCTGTGCTCCGAATTGCCGGAACTTGGCCAGGATATAATCTCCACACAAACGGGACTCCTCACTGCCTGTGATACGGGGACCGAACTGGCATTGCTCCTCGATGTATCGCATTGCACTATCGGGAAGGAAATCGGGGCACGATGTGAGGGGGATGGTGTCAACACGATGGGTGTTGCTCGGGGTACGTCCTCCGCAGGCGGCAAAGGATGACATAAAGACTCCGAGCAAGCAGGAGAAAAGGATATTCTTGCTTTTCATTATATCTTCTGAATAAAGTCCATTACACGTAAGAAATTGCCTCCCCAGATACGTTGTACGTCTTCGGTACTATACCGACTGTCGAGCAAACGCCGGGTGAGATTGATTGCCTCGGATGCATCGGCAATGCCACGTACTCCGCCATCGCCATCGAAATCGGTTCCGATACCTACATGTTCGATACCCATCACATCTACGGCATGATGGATGTGTGCGATGACATCGAGCAGGGAGGCTTCTCCTGCCGTACGCAGAAAACCATGATAGAGGGTTATCTGGGCCACTCCCCCACTTTGAGCCAAGGCTCTCATCTGGTCGTCGGTAAGATTGCGGGGATGATCGCACAGGGCGCGTGAACTGCTATGGCTGCACACAATGGGACGGGTGCTTATCTCCAGGGCATCGTAGAAACTCTGCTCCGAGGCGTGACTCAGATCGACCATCATCCCAAGGCGGTTCATCTCGTGAATCACAGTCTCGCCAAAGGCACTCACTCCACCATGTTCCTGATTCCCACGTGCAGAGTCGCAGATGTCGTTGTCGCCATTGTGGCAGAGGGTCATATAAACGACTCCACGCTCCCGGAAATGAGCAATCTGACGAAGATCCCGTCCGATGGCATAGCCGTTCTCCACTCCTCGCATGATGGCTTTACGACCTTCTCCCTTGAGTCGATACAAATCATCGGGGGTACGCGCCAATCCTACATGGGAGGAATGAGCTTCCACCATTTCCTCAATCTGATCGAGGAGATGATTGGCTTGCACATTGGCCTTCCTGAGTGATTCCTCGTCGCGTTCTCCCTGTGGCAGATAGGCTACCATGATGGAGGCATCGAGCCGTCCCTCGTTCATCTTGTGCAAATCGACAAGAATACGTGAATCGCGTTGGCCGAAATGGATGCCCTGAGGAAAGAACATAGGGGTGTCGCAATGGCTATCGAGTGTGAGTATCTGCTGATGGAGTTTCTTGGCACGGGCAAAGGAGGCGGCCTCGCCTGTCAACCACTGGAAGATGGGCATCATGGAGGTGTCGCCTCGGAGAATGAAACATTCGGGATGCCATTGCACGCCGAGCAAACTCTTGTATTCGGTACTCTCCACCGCCTCGATGACTCCATCGGAGGACTTGGCCGAGACGCGCAAGTGGGGTCCTGCCTCTCTGACGGCTTGGTGATGGAAGGAATTGACCGGGAACTGGTTGCTACCCATGATTCGATGCAAGAGAGAGTCTTCCTCCACATTCACAGTATGAGAGGCATATTCACGAGGGAGATCCTGATCATGCTTGAGAAGGTCGCCATCGTGATATTCACGCCCCAAATCCTGATACAGCGTTCCATCGAGGGCTGCTACTATCATCTGGATTCCACGGCAGATGCCCAACATAGGTATCTGACGATGGAAGGCAAGACGGATGAGCATCAGTTCGGCCTTGTCGCGTTGCGGACAGATGGAATGCAACTGAGGGATAGGTTCTTGCTGCAGATACAGAGGATTGATATCTCCTCCTCCCGACAACAGGAGACCATCGACATGCTCCAATGTCTCCAACAGAATATGTTCCTCCTCGACAGGGGGAAGGATGAGAGGCACACCACCTGCACGAACCACTGATTCGTAGTAGCCCTGCGCCAATTCGCAACCCTTGGCACCAAAGTTGCCTGTGATACCTATGACAGGTCGTTGGGCAGGAGAAGGTGGATTCTGGTGGAGCAAGTCGAGATGTCCATGCCAGTCGAAAGGATCTATCGTATTCATTCTTCGTCGAGTGAAATAGGTCTTATTTCATCGTGCTGCAAGCCAATTGGTACTTCCTTCTTGATACTCTGATTGAGCGAGATGAGCGTTTCGGTAGTCATCACACCTGGTATCTCCTGCAGACAATTGTTTAGCAACTCCATGAGATGTGCATTGTCGCGTGCAAAAAGCTTGACGATCATGGTGTAGGGACCTGTCGTGAAGTGGCACTCCACGATTTCGGGTATCTTACGTAGTTCCAGTACCACATTCTTGTACATAGAACCTTTTTCCAGATTGATACCCACGTAGGTGCATGTATTGTATCCCAAACTCACTGGATCTACATGATACCCAGATCCTACGATGACACCCATATCAATAAGGTGTTGTACTCGCTGATGAATAGCGGCTCTACTGACTCCGCATTCTGCTGCTACATCCTTGAATGGAATGCGGGCATTGCACGAGATGATTTCGAGAATCTTTTTGTCCAGATTGTCGATTTTGTCCATTTGTTAGTTTCTATTGTGTTTGATATTTGTAAGCAAAATTACTCATAATTCTCAAAAATATGGGGATTTTGGGTATAAAAAAAGACACCAAAGCAGAATTTGGTGTCTTTTTGATGTGGAAAATAGGCTTATTGCCTACAAAATGTCATTTTTCTACGCCTAAAAGTTCTACAGTGAAGACCAAAACGGAGAAGGGAGGAATTTCCTTTTGTTCCCTGTCGCCATAACCCAGTTCCTGGGGAATGTACAACTCCCATTTGCTGCCTACAGGCATCATGGTCAGCGCTTCGCTCCATCCCTTTATCACTTGTCCACAGGTGATAGAGAGGGGTTTTCCACGCTGATAACTGCTATCGAATACTTTGCCATCGATAAGGCGACCTTCGTAGTGTACCTGTACTTTCTGAGTGGCAGAGGGTATCTCGCCTGTGCCTGCAGTCAGAATCTTGTACTGGAGGCCACTGGCTGTGGTCTGTACGCTGTCTTTCTTGGCGTTCTGTTTCAGGAATTCTTCGCCTGCCTGACGATTGGCTCCGTACTTCTTCTCCATGTTCGTCTTGTGGTAGTACTCCAGTTGCTTCTTGACAAGTTTCTGAGTGCTATCCATCGACATTACTTGGTGTTGTCCAGCGATGCCGTCTCCAAATCCTTGGAGAAAGAGACTCTTGTTGAGAAGATCGACCGAGTCGTTCACCTGCTTGCTGGCAGAGGGTAAAACCATTGTCTCTACCTGCTGTCTGATTTCGACACCTGCCAAACGAGCTTTCTCTCGCAGATCAGCTTGCGTCATGGTAGTGGTCTGGAATCCACGGAGGAAATCATCCATGTAAGCGGTATCGACTCCCATACGCTCGGTGAGATATTGTCTCAGTCCTTGCGTGTTGGCCATTCCAAAGGCATAACTGAAAGTGTCGATACATACGGTATCAACCACTTCCACAGGTGCCTCTTTCTTGGTTTTCTTCTTGGAAGTCTTTTTGTCGGCTGCATTTGCACAGAGGCAGATGCCAGCCAACAGAGCGAAGAATATGACTTTAGTGTGTCTCATCATTACTTTTCGATGCCCAAGAGTTCAATCTTGAAGCAGAGGCAAGAGAAGGGCTTAATCTTACCTGTCTCACGATCGGCGTATGCCTGATCCTGAGGAATGTAAACCATCCAAGTAGAACCAACAGGCATACTGGTAAGAGCCTTGGTCCATCCTGGGATTACCTGGTTGCAACGGAAAGTAGTAGGCTCCTTGCGCTCGTAGCTGCTGTCGAAGATGGTGTCGTTGATCAACTTACCCTCGTAGTGTACCTTTACACGGCTGCTGTCGGCAGGAATCTCACCCTTACCCTCAACAAGTACTTCGTAGTAGATACCATCCTTGAGTTCCTTTACACCTTCCTTCTTGGCAATCTGAGCCATGAATTCTTCGCAAGCCTTCTTGTTGTCACCGAACTGTGCTTCCTGATTCTTGCGCTTTACTTCCTTGATCTTTACATCTGCATAGTTGGCAGCAGAATCCATTTCCATCAAAGCACCCTTGCCTGTAGTACCAGCTACGAAACCTGCCATGAAGTTGCTCAGGCTGACGGTCTTGGTGCTATCCTCACCGAAAAGTTCCTGATTCAGACCCTTCATCATCTGCTGGCTAACCTGCTGACCAATCTGGATACCTGCGAAGTAAGCAGCTGTCTTCTTGTCGTCACCTGCGTTGGCAGCCTCGTTGAGACCCTTTACAAAATCGTCGATGTAAGTGGTGTCCATTCCCATACGCTGTACGAGATATTCCTTCAGACCCTGTGTCTGTGCCATACCGATGGCATAACTCAGAGAGTCCACTTCATCCTGCATGTTAGCCTTGGGAGTACCATTTCCACAAGAGGCCATGATGGCAGCCAATGCAACTGCACAAATTACACTAAACTTTTTCATTTGTTTTTTGAATTTAATGGATTTATTATAAAACTTTGATTAGTTCCACATCGAAAATGAGTGTGCTATAGGGAGGAATGCTGGCACCTGCACCACGTTCGCCATATCCCAGGAGATAGGGAATGTAGAAACGATACTTTGCTCCTTCCTGCATGAGTTGTACGCCTTCCGTCCAACCTGCAATGACTTGATTCAATCCGAAGTCGGCTGGTTCGCCACGCTTGTAGCTGCTGTCGAACACTGTGCCATCGAGGAGTCTTCCTTCGTAATGGCAACGTACTTTGTCGGTGGCTTTCGGACTCTTGCCACTGCCCTCGGTGAGTATTTCGTACTGAAGACCGCTCTTTGTCTCTACTACGCCTTCCTTCTTTGCATTCTCGGCCAAGAAGGCTTTTCCTTCAGAAATAGCTTTCTCTGACTGTGCCTTCTCCTTTTCCTGGAAATATTGATTCAGCATCTGCTGGGCATCACGGCTGCTGATGGCAGTGGGACGACCTTCCATTACATCGCTGATGCTCTGAGAGAAATCCTCGATGCTGAAATTATCAATATTCATGTTTTTCAATTGTTGAGCGATGCCTAATCCCAAGGCATAACTAATTTTGTCCATATAAAAGTGTTAAAATATTATTTTGCGCGGCAAAATTACTACAAATAATTTATCCAAAGCAGAAACATACAGGTTTTTTTCATATTTTTGCACATAATAATATACAACATAGCGAAATGAAGGTAGTTGTTTTGACTGGTGCAGGGATGAGTGCCGAAAGTGGAGTGAGTACATTCCGCGACAACGGAGGTCTGTGGGATCAGTATGATGTACAAGATGTGGCCACTCCCGAGGGGTGGATGCGTAACCCTCAGATGGTGACGGATTTCTACAACGGGCTACGTCGTCAGGTGCTGACAAAAGAGCCGTGTGAGGGACATCGGCTTGTGGCTCAACTGGAATCCCGCTACGAGGTGACGGTGATCACACAGAACGTGGATGACCTACACGAAAGAGCGGGCAGCACGAATGTAATCCACTTGCACGGGGAACTGATGAAGGTGACGAGTAGCAGGAATCCCAATGACACTCGCTGCATACGCACGCTGGATCTCTCGCAACTGGATGTGAAATTGGGAGATCTGGCCGAAGATGGTTCGCAGTTACGTCCCTTTATCGTATGGTTTGGCGAGGCTGTCCCGATGATCGAGAAAGCGGCTGAGATAAGCAGCGAGGCGGATGTGTATATCATCATCGGATCGAGCCTGAACGTGTATCCTGCAGCTGGCCTTGTCGCCTATGTGCCGGATGAAACTCCTATTTTCCTGATTGACCCCAAACCTGTGCATGTGGCATGTAACCATGCTGTGACTCATATCTGCAAGGGGGCTTCCGAGGGAATGAAAGAGATAAGTAAATTGTTGGACGAGAAATATCCAATGCGATGAACGAAGGAATGAAAAAAGAATCGGCCCAATGGATGGATGTATTGGGCGTGCACACCGTGCATGATTTCAACGAAGCGATTGCTTTAGGACGCAGTACAGAGATTATCCAAGTGAGCGAGGCATTGCAGGAAAAGCAATTGGCTGCAATAGCAGACGAGATAGTAGCACGTGAAGCGCGACTCATCCTGATAGCAGGTCCCAGCAGTAGCGGTAAGACAACAACGAGTAAGCGGCTTAGTATCTTGCTCGCTGCATGTGGGAAACGTGCGCATACACTGAGCACGGATGACTATTTTGTGAATCGCGAGGATACTCCACGCGACGCGGAGGGAGTGTATGACTATGAATGTATAGAAGCAGAGGATACCACTCTGTTCAACAGGCAGATGAACGAACTGTTGAGCGGAGGCATGGTGGAACTTCCCAGATATGATTTTCCTACTGGAAAGAAGGTGTATGAAGGCAAGATGCTTCATCTGTCCCCTGGCGATGTGATCATCTTGGAGGGGAATCATGCACTGAATCCGATTTTCTCGGCTCAGGTTCCTGATGAACAAAAATATCGAATCTATGTATCACCGCTTACTCCCATCCGATTGGATGAAAACCAGGAAGTAAGCACGAGCGATATAAGGCTATTGCGACGCATCTTGCGCGACTATTCCTTCCGCGGATATTCGGCTGCAGAAACTATCGCACGACGTGAAAGGGTAGATGCTGGTGAACGGAAATGGATCTTCCCCTTTCATTCCCTGGCCGACGTACATTTCGACAGTGTGCTTCTGTATGAGATGGCTGTGCTGAAAGATCGTTTGTTACCTATATTGGCTGAGGTAGCTGCCGATGCTCCCGAATTTGACGAAGCGAGGAGGCTCATGCAAATATTGCAACACTACCAGAGCATCCCCGATAAACAGGTGCCTGCCACAAGTCTTCTGCGGGAGTTTGCGGGAGGTAGCATATTCGTTTACTAAGGGAGAGGGCTTACTCTTTTTCGAAAGCCTGAATATTGCGCATCAAGCCTTCGTACTTGGCTCGTTTCACGGCACTTCCCTTGAAGAGTTCCTGATAACGTCCTTTGGTGAGATTTTTCCAGGCTTCGGATGTCATTTCCAAAAGAGAGGATGAGGGCTGAAATTCTACATCTCCGATGACTTTTCCTTGATGAGGGCATACGTTTTGGCAATGGTCACAACCGTAGAAGCATTCCTGTGGATGGAAATTCTCCTTCCACGTCCCTCGGTGTTCGATGGTGAGATAACTCTGACAACGACGTGCATCGACTCCCTCTTCTCCCAACGCCTGATGCGGACATCCTTTCACACAACGATTACACGCATGACAGGGGATTTGAGATGTGATGGGGGTATCGTAGTGATCTGTCTCCTCCGCGAGAAACAGTTCGCCGAGAAAAACTGTACTACCAATGCCAGGTACATTCAACAAAGTGTTTCGTCCTATCCAACCCAAGCCTGATTTCCAAGCCCAGTAACGTTCGAGTACAGGAGCCGTATCTGTGAAACAGCGCCCTGTGCCTCCGATACGTGACATCAGCAGGTTCATCCTTTGCCTCATCACATCGTGATAATCTCTCCCCTGAGCATACATGCTTAGATAGGGCGCTTTCTGTGCAGGTCGGTAATTGAGAGCGACACAGACAATGGAATGCACATCGGAAACGAGCAGGGAAGGTCGGAGCCTCATCTCTACATGATTACGCATATAACCCATTTCCGCTTCGCATCCACATTGCAACCATTTCAGAAAAAAGTGGGCGTGGGAAGCATCCACATCGCATGCACGTGCTATTCCACAAGCGCAAAAGCCGAGGTTTTGGGCCTCGGCTTTTACTTGTTCACTATTCAAACACCTTGAATTCATATCCTTGTTCGCAGAGCCATTGCATGGCTTCGGGAAGCACACTTTTCAGTTTTTCGATACTCTTGAGCGAATCATGGAAAGTGATGATACTTCCTGGTCGAGTGTAGCGTTTCACGTTCTCCAACACATCTTCGGCGGTGAGCAACCTGCTATAGTCACGCGTGACGACATCCCACATCACTATACGATATCCGCAATGCCGAAGCACTTGATATTGGGTGTGTCGCATCCATCCGTGAGGAGGTCTGAACAAGTCTGTCTGCAGCAGTTCGTTGGCTTTCTTCGCATTGGCGAGATAATTCCAACTCCACCATCTGAGTCCCCCGATGTGATTGTATGTATGATTCCCTATGCGATGACCTCGACTCTTTACCTCGCTGAGCAAATGGGGATACTTGGCTGCGTTCTCACCTACCATGAAGAAGGTGGCGCGTGCCTGGTACCGATCCAGCACATCGAGGATAAAGGGTGTTGCCTCGGGGATAGGTCCATCATCGAAGGTCAGATATACAGCCTTCTCGTTGGAATCCATCCTCCATAGGGCTTGACGATACAACCATCGGAGGAAACGCGCAGGTTGTTCGATGATCATCCTTCGATGTCAGTTTCCTCTTCTGCTTCCTCGTCCTCTTCAGAATCAGGCGTATTTTGCGGTTGTGCGTCCTGGGGCATTCCCACAGCGCCATACAAACGTGTCTGAAGCATGGAGTTGCTTTCCTCCAACTTCTTTATGTAGATAGGCACTAAATCGCTCTTGATTTCCTGTAAAAGTTCGATGCTGTGATGCAACTGATACATGTAGTACATACACTCCTTGTCATTCATTATCAACACACGATTGGGGAGAGACAAGTACCAGTCGATGTATTCGCCTGCTGTCTTAGCAATGGGTTCTGTCAAACGCTCTGCTTGCTCCTTGTTACCTATCTTCTGCCACAGACGAGCGAGATCCAATGAACCACCGCTATAACTATGGGGGATGGTGGTAGCAGGTATGGCTTTCTCGGCATATTCCAAGAGAGATGCGAGCTTGTCCATCTTCCCTTCTTCAGCCAATCGAGTTCCCAACTGAGAGAACATGCGACGATGCGTGTAACACATGCGTGCGACAGTCTCATCGAGGTATATATCGGGATTGTCAATGCCTCCAAACTTGAATTTTGTCATCAGGTTCTCATACATCTTCTCCGTATCGATATTTAGGCCGCTCTTTGCTGTATTGAAGGGTGTGAGGCGGTAGGCAAGACCTTCCTGAACAAAGTTGTCACCCAAGTTTCCGTAATTGTCCTTACCTACTGTGATAGCCACGTAGAGAGGACGTTCCCAGTTACATTGTGCCAACATTTCGTACATCATCATCTCGCTCTTATAGACTGCGCGTTTGCCTTTCAGACTGATGTGCATGAGATCGGGAATGCTGTCGCCTGCCATCATCATGCCACTTCTGCGAACAGCTTCCTTGTCGATATTCAGCACGATGCTGTCGGTGGGGAAAATCTGCAGGTCTGGATTGGGATTCAGGATCCACTTGTCGATGATATTGTGAAGTTCGTATGGATTGTCGCCCAGCATTTCCTTCAGTGCGACAGGATCATCTTTGTAGTAGTTGATTACCTGTTCCAGTGTGCCAGGTTTCACGCTGATTCCCTCACGTGTACCTGCTACATACTCGATACGTTTCCAATGGATAGGCACGGCGGGAGAATCGTAGGCAGGTCTCTTCATCTGATCGATATACCAATCCGTCTGCAGATAAGAGAGGTTGCATACACGTGTGTCGGTACGGAATCCCTCTGTTTCCTGAGCGTACCACAATGGGAAGGTGTCGTTGTCGCCATTGGTAAAGATGATGGGATTGCCCTGTGACTGTAGCGTCTGCAGATAGTTCTGTCCGAAATCGCGGCATGTGTAACGTCCGCTGCGGTCGTGATCGTCCCATGTCTGCGCTCCCATTTGAATAGGTATCAACACACAGAGCATACTCAGCACGGCAGCTACCTTGCTGTTCTTCAACGTCTGTGTAAGCCATTCTGCCACACCAAGTACTCCCAAGCCAATCCAGATGGCAAAAGCATAGAACGATCCTGCATAAGCGTAGTCACGTTCACGTGGTTGCAGAGGTGTCTGATTGAGGTAGATGACAATGGCTATACCCGTCATGAAGAACAGGAAGAATACAACCCAGAACTGCTTCTCACCCTCATTGTTGTTGCTCTTTGTATTGCGGAACAATTGCCAGAAGAATCCAGCCAAGCCTAAGAGGAGAGGCAGACAATAGAATACGTTGTGTCCCTTGTTCTCTCTTAGTTCAGAGGGTAGTTTGCTTTGATCACCCAGACGCAGATTGTCCAGGAAAGGAATACCAGAAATCCAGTTTCCGTGCTCCCATTCTCCATTGCCCTGAAAATCGTTCTGACGTCCTGCAAAGTTCCACATGAAATAGCGCCAGTACATGAAATTGAGTTGGTAGCTGAAGAAGAAACGGAGATTCTCCCAAGCTGTAGGCATTTTCACAGTCAATGTCTGACCGTCGCAACGGTTGTAGGTCACGTTATGTCCCTTGATGCCACCCAGCCAACTCTCGTATGCATCCTTGTGACGGTCGCTATACATACGAGGGAAAAGCATGTTCTGTGCATACTCGTAGTTTATATCATAGCGCTGTATCTCATAGCGGTCTGGTTCATCGGCATTGGCCTTTTCCTTGCGCTGATATACAGGGGCACCTTGTGTACTCACGGGCACGCAGTATTCACCTTCCACCTTCAATTTCACTTGCGAATTGTAGCTCTGACCATACAAGAGTGGACGGTCACCATATTGTTCGCGACTCAGGTAGGTACCCAATGTGAAGATGTCTTCGGGACTGTTTTGGTCCATGGGTGTGTTTGCCGTGCTACGGATGACGATTACGGCATAGCTGCTATATCCAATCATGATCATCAGCATACATAGCAGGCTCGTGTTCATCACGCGGGCCGAGAAGAGATACACGCTATCCTTCTTCCATTGCAGAAGGACGAACAATGCAGCCAGGACGACGATGCCCATTACGATGCTGGTGATTCCGTAACTATAGAAAGGAATACCCAGCATTGCCACGCTACACAGGTAGGAGATATTCATTCTCTGACGGTTCTTCTGTGCCATAGTTTCCCAGATAGACCACAAGACGACAGCTACCAGAATGATGAGGTAGATGATGAGGCCTGTGTTGAATGGGCAGTTCAGCGTGTTCACAAAGAACAGTTCAAACCATCCTCCTACCTTGACAATACCCGGTACGATGCCATACAAGACAGCTGCCACCAGTACAAAACTGCCACAGAGGGCGATGATGGAGCCTTTTACATTAGCATTCGGATATTTGCGGTAGTAGTAGATGAGCACCAGAGCAGGCAGACAGAGCAGGTTGAGCAAATGCACGCCTATGCTAAGTCCTGTCAAGTAGGCAATCAGAATCAGCCATCGGTCACTGTTGGGTTCATCTGCATGGTCTTCCCATTTCAGCATCAACCAAAAGACGACTGCGGTGAAGAGGCTACTGTAGGCATACACCTCACCTTCGACAGCACTGAACCAGAAAGTGTCGCTGAACGTGTAGGCTAATGCTCCGGTCAAGGCACTGCCTTCTACAAGAAGCATCTGAGTCCAGTTGCTGATCTGTCCCTTCTCACCCACCAATTTACGTGCCAGATGACTGATACTCCAGAACAGGAACATGATACACGCAGCACTGAAGAGTGCACTCATCATGTTGACCATTAGAGCCACCTTGGCAGGATCGCTGACGAATTGTGTGAAGAGATTACCTGTAAGCATGAAGAAAGGTGCGCCAGGGGGATGTCCCACCTCCAGTTTGTAGGCGGTGGTGATAAACTCCGGACAATCCCAGAAACTTGCCGTGGGCTCCACCGTGCTGCAATACACGAAGGCTGCGACGGCAAACGTGATCCAACCCATCAGGTTGTCCACAAGTCTAAACTGTTTCATTGTCGAAAATATATAAAAAACCAAATTATCTTGCAAAGTTACGATTAAGTGAGAGAAATACCAAATTTATTTGAGTATTTCCGAACGTAAGTAACTTCGAGCGAAGCTCAGAGTTACGGTTAAGTGAGAGAAATACCAAATTTCTGAGCAGCGAAGCCCAACAAAAATTTATTTTTGATTGGGTGAGTCGCGATGAAATTCGACACAGTCAAATTTATTTGATGAAATCTGAATTATTGGAACAGCCAAAGTCTAATTTCCAAAAACTTTTATCTGACCACAAACAATGCGACAAGAAATGCGAGAAAAAGACAGAACAGGATGTTGCTGAACTTACTGTTTGTCAGTGCAAAGAAATGTCCGATGAAGGGACTGGAACAAATCATCATCAAGGACATGAGGATAGAGAAATGTTCAGGTTGAGCCACAATAGCCAATTGAATTAATATTACTTGAATCATACAGATGTACAAGTAAATCCGAACTTGAATCTTTTCCTTGTATGTTTCATTCAAGAAATGAAAAATGGCAATCAGGGTCAATACACTCACTCCTCCCCATAGCATCAACGATGGGAGGGGGAGTGATAGATAGGATGTCCATGAGAGGGGATGCCAATGAATCACTTGGCCGAGGTGGTTCAGCAAGGGAGAGAAATCATTCGTCCAGATACACCATCCGCTCCAAAACCAATAAGGAAGGATGATGCCTATGATTCCGCCCCAGAATCCGCGCCACGACCACACAAACGTGAGATACGCCACATATCCATACCAAGGGAGTATGAAGAGAAGCAGGGGAGGAAAAGCCAGACTTCCCAATGAAATGCACAAGAAACTGGATAAAAGGTTTCTCTGAGGATCGCGTTGCTGATAGCAATGGAAGAGGGAGAATATGCCAGCGACCAAACTCAAGGAGCAGAGAATGGGGGTATCTACAGGATGCAAGAAGGAGGAAACTGCGGCACACATCAGCCATATACACGATGGCATACGTGAACGTATCCGTATCAGGGAGAAACGGTTGTTAGTTTCTGCCATAGTCCACGTTATCAATCCACACATAGCCCATCCTGCTAATGTAGAAACGCTAAAACCCTCCCAAGGAATGAACCATAGGAGGGTAGCCAATACGGCGCATACAGGGAGAGAATAGACACTCTCCGATACCCTGTTTTGCAACCGTGTCGTTCTCATTTACAAGTCAGCACCGATATCGCTGCGGAAATATTTCTTCTCGTATTGTATCTTCTGAGCCTCTTGGAAACTCTTTTGCAAGGCTTCTTCCTTGTTCGAGCCATAACTGCTCACGGCTATCACGCGTCCTCCGTTGGTGACAACCTGACCCTCTTTCAGGGCGGTACCAGCGTGGAACACGATACTTCCTTCTACCGACTCAATGCCCGAGATTGGATAGCCTTTGGTGTAGGCTTCAGGATAGCCTCCGCTTACCAACATCACACAGACAGCACTTCGTGAGTCAAACTCAATCTTCTTCTCGTTCAGGGTTTGCGTAGCCACTCCCTCAAAGAGATCCACCAGATCACTCTTTATGCGGAGCATCACGCTTTCCGTTTCGGGATCTCCCATGCGCACATTGTATTCGATTACTTTCGGTTCTCCCTCTACATTGATGAGGCCGAAGAAGATGAAGCCTTTGTAATCGATTCCTTCGGCAGCCAGTCCTTCTACGGTAGGACGGATGATGCGGTTTTCCACCTTCTGCATCCATTCCTTTGTGGCAAATGGAACAGGACTAACGCTACCCATACCACCTGTGTTCAAACCTTTGTCGCCTTCACCTATACGCTTGTAATCCTTTGCCTCGGGTAGGATGACATAGTTCTTGCCATCGGTCAGCACAAATACGCTGCACTCGATACCGCTCATGAACTCCTCTATCACCACGCGACTGCTGGCATTGCCGAACATGCCTCCAAGCATCTCTTCCAGTTCCTTTTCTGCCTCTTCGAGAGTGGGCAGGATGAGCACTCCCTTGCCTGCACACAATCCGTCTGCTTTCAGTACGTAGGGAGGTTGCAAGGTCTTCAGGAAGGCTTTTCCCTCCTCCAACATTTCTCCCGTGAAAGTACGATAGGCCGCAGTGGGGATGCCGTGTCGTTGCATGAATCCCTTGGCGAAATCTTTCGAGCCCTCCAATACAGCACCCTCTTTGCTTGGTCCGATTACAGGAATCTCCTGCAATTCGCTGTCAGCACGGAAGTAGTCATAGATACCCTTCACCAGAGGATCTTCAGGCCCTACTACTACCATATCTATCTTGTTTTCCAGGACAAAGTTGCGGATGCCTTCGAAATCGTCCGCCTTCAGGGGTACGTTCTCTCCCACCAATCCAGTTCCTGCGTTGCCAGGGGCAATATACAGTTTTTCTACTCTTGTACTTTGGGCAATCTTCCATGCCATGGCATGTTCCCGGCCTCCGCTGCCCAATAGCAAAAGGCGTATGTGGTCAGATAATGCTTTCATACTGTCTCTTATTGTTGTGGTTTCAGGTAATCTTCAAAATATCGTGTGATTCTCTCATGCAAGTGTATCTGGTCACGACCTGCCATGTTGTGTCCGTCTCCTGGGTAAGTGAACAGGTCGGGTTGGGTACCAGCATCGATACAGGCTCTCACGAAGGACAGGGTATGCTGAGGGACACAGGTGGGATCGTTGTACCCGAATATGATTTGGAGTCTGCCTTTCAGATTCTTAGCCTTGCCCAACAGACTGCTCTTCTCATAGCCTTCGGGATTCTTTTGCGGGGTGCTCATATAGCGTTCTCCGTACATCACTTCGTAGTATTTCCAGTCGATGACAGGACCGCCTGCCACACCCACCTTGAATGTTTCAGGATAACTGCACATCAGGTTGGTTGTCATGAATCCTCCGTAGCTCCATCCGTGCACTCCGATTCTCTCACTATCTACGTATGGCAGGCTTTTCAGGTAGTTTACGCCCTCCATCTGATCCTGCATTTCTATGTCGCCCAGGTGCAGATAGGTAGCCTGTTCGAAATCCCTTCCGCGCCATTCGCTCCCTCTGTTGTCCAGGATAAAGAGCAGATACCCTTTTCCTGCCATGTAAGCTTCCCATCCTCTCATCTGCCAGTGCCAACTGGCCTGTACGTTGTGAGCATGTGGCCCTCCATATACATATACCACAGTGGGATATTTCTTGTTTCCGTCGAAGTTCACAGGCTTCACCATGCGATAGTACAGATCCGTCTTTCCGTCGGCAGCCTTTATGCTTCCACTGGTTATTTCGGGTATATCGTACCCATTCTCTTTCCAGGGGTCTTTGGCTGTCAGCAGGTTCTTGCCCTTTCCTGTCTTGGTGTCTATCAGATTGATGCTTCGTGGCACATCGGGACTGCTGTAGCGGTCCAGGGCTTTTGTTCCATCCTCGCTCAGCGTCACCTGATGAACGCCTTCCTGCGTACCTAATTGCTTCGTTTTCCTCGTCTTGAGATTCAAGGCATACAGGCATTTTTTTCGTAGATCGCTCTCGTTGCTCAAGTACAGGATATTCTTGTTTTTCTTGTCGAATCCGACCAACTCCTGCACCACCCAGTTTCCTTTCGTCAGTTGGTCGAGCGTGATTCTCCCATCTTTCCCTATCGTGGCGAGGTACAGATGATTGAAACCATCCTGCTGCGATTGTATCACAGCCTTGGTATTGTCCCAGGGTAGGAATGTCAGTCCGTGAAGTGGTTCCACGTATTTCTCACTCTTCTCCTGCAGCAGGGGTTTACTTGCTTCCCCTGTCTCCGTGTCGTAAGCAACCAGGCGCATGTCATTCTGCGCGCGGTTCAGTTCGAAGATGTACAACGTCTTGCCATCTGGAGCCCACGACAGGTTGGTATGGTAGTCCTCAGCTTCCCCTACCAGTTTCAGGTAAGTGGTCTTTCGCTTTTGTACATCATAGATGCCTACTGTCACCCGATGACTTGCTTCTCCCGCCATGGGATATTTATCGATATAGGGAGTGCTTATCCTTTCCGTGATATCCACTTGCGGATAACTGGGTACCATACTCTGATCCATGCGATAGAATGCCAACTTCTGTCCATCCTTGCTCCAGAACGTGCCTTTTACTATGCCGAACTCATCACGATGCACGCTTTGGCCATATACGATATCCTCGCTGCCGTCTGTGCTGCCATCCTCGCTCACCTTCTGTATTTCTCCTTCGCAGGTCTGTATCAGCAGGTTGCCCTGCACCGTGTATGCCAAGTGTCGTGATATAGCATTCCAGTCCTGATTCTTTGCCTCGGGAGGAGTCATCTGCCCCCAAACGATTTTGTGGGTAGTGAAGTCTATCAGTTCGCGTTTCTTTGGTGTCTCCACTAGCACGTAGGGCGATGTTGGGTAGGGAAAAGTCAGGTTGTGTCCACTATGAACCAATTTCTCTCCTGCCCATTCATTCAGTTCCTCCACTGTCAGCAGGGTTTTTCCTGTCATCAGGTCTGTAACTTCCTCTGGTGTGGTTTCCAGCAGCGTGTTTCCCCACCATGCAGTATGCTTGTTCTCGGGTTGCAACTGCCAGTAGTGGTTACCTCCTCCCAGCAGTTCTTCCAGTGTCAGGCATTTTTGTGCTTGCATGGGTATCATAGTCAGTAGGGCAGCCGCTATGGTGGTGAGTAGATTAGTCTTCATTACGATTATTTCTACCGAATGCTTTCTTGAAAGGGTTGTTTCCGCTCCGGGAGTTTCGTTTGTCGTTGTAGGAATCACGTCCCTTGTTGTCCCTTCTGCCACCTCTGAAATCTCGGTTTCCGCCTTTATTGTCACGGAAGTCTCTTTTTCCCTCTGTGCGTTCTCTACGTTCTTCCGAGCGTTCTCTGCGTTCGTTCTTCTTCTCGTAGAAACTGCGCTTTGCGGCAAAGGCATCCTCGCCCTCCATTCGTTCGCCACGACGTTCTCTGCGTTCGCCGTCTCTACCGAAGCGGTCTCCTCTCTTTCTGAATCGGTCTTCGTCTCTGCCGTAGCGGTCCCCTTTCGGAGTAAAGCGGTCTTCGGGGCGTTCTTCCAGTCTGTCCTTGAAATCACGGTGTTGCTTGAAGCGTTTCCTGTCTGCCATCATGCGACGTTCCTGGGCCGTCTTGATATCACCTCCCTGAGCACGCATTTCGCCAAATTTACCACTAAATATCTGATATTTGCGCAATTCGCATTCCAGACTTCCGTTGAACAGAGGTGTGCGCAGGGATGGTTTCAGTCCAATCTGGTCGAAGCACTCCTCGCGATAGCTCAGCACCCAGGCATCGTTATCTACAAACTGATGTTTCAGTCTCTCGCCTATCATCTTGTATAATCCGAGCAAGTCGGGAGCTGAAATGCGTTCTCCATAGGGTGGATTGGTCACCAAGATACTCTTCTGTGCAGGTTGTACAAAGTCTTTGAAGTCCTGTTGTTGTACGACGATTTCCTTGCTCAATCCAGCTGCTTTCACATTGGTGGTGGCAGCCGCTACGGCATAGTGGTTGATGTCGTATCCATAGATGGAATGCTCGAATTCATGTTCGCGGCTATCGTCTTCGTAGATGCTCTCAAAGAGTTCCTTGTCATAGTCAGGCCATTTCTCGAAGGCATATTCCTTGCGATACACACCGGGGGCTATGCCACGTGCTATCAGTGCAGCTTCGATGAGGAAGGTGCCGCTTCCACACATAGGGTCGATGAAATCACATTCCCCCCTCCATCCTGTCTGCAGGATGATGCCGGCAGCCAGAACCTCGTTGATGGGAGCCTCTACCGATTCCTGTCTGTATCCGCGTCGGTGCAGACTCTCGCCGCTACTGTCCAATGCCAGCGTGCAGTCGTATTCCGCCACATGGATATGCAATTGCAGGTCGGGATTGGTGATGCGTATATTGGGACGCTCCCCTGTCTTCTCGCGCAATTGGTCCACGATGGCGTCCTTCACCTTGTATGCTACGAATTTACTGTGTCTGAACTCGTTGCTATACACTACGCTATCCACAGCAAAGGTAGTCTCGTTGTTCAAGTATTGTGTCCAGTCGATTTCCTTTACTGCATCATAAACTTCGTCGGCTGTGGTAGCGCGGAAATGCTTGATGGGTTTCAGAATACGTATGGCGGTACGCAACTGGAAGTTGGCACGATACATCATTTCCTTGTCGCCTGTAAAGGAGACCATACGTCTGCCTATCTGAATATCATTGGCGCCCAAGTCAATAAGTTCAGTGGCCAGTACCGTCTCCAGTCCTTGGAACGTCTTGGCCACCATTTCGAATGAGGGATTCTCCTTCATATTATTTTAGTGTCTGATAAAATTGCTTTATTTGTTGCTCTTTGCTTGCATGATTCTCGCTCCGGGCTGTGTGCTTTCCGTCAGCCATACATTACCTCCCACGATAGTCCCCTTTCCTATGGTGATGCGTCCCAGAATGGTAGAGTTGCTATATACAATCACGTCGTCTTCCAGTATGGGATGCCGGGGGATGCCTTTGATGGGATGTCCTTCTTCGTCCAGGGGGAAACTCTTGGCACCCAAGGTCACGCCTTGGTACAGCTTCACGTTGTTGCCTATGATGCAGGTGGCTCCTATCACCACTCCCGTACCATGGTCTATGGTGAAGTGGTCCCCTATGCTCGCTGCAGGATGGATGTCGATACCCGTCTCGCTGTGCGCCATCTCCGTGATGAAGCGGGGGATGAGGGGCACTCCCAGCAGGAGTAGCTCGTGTGCGATGCGGTAGTTGGTGATAGCCTTGATGACAGGGTAGCAGCAGATGATTTCGCTATAAGAATCTGCGGCGGGGTCGCCGTTGTAGGCAGCTTCCACATCGGTAGCTAAGATGCGTCTCAGTTCGGGTAGCTTCTCCACGAATGTGGCAGCCTTCTCTTCATCATTCAGGGTCTGGCACAGCAGGTCGTACAGCCGTTCCACCTCTACTCCGATATGGTAGGGGAGGGACTTGCGGCATACGTCGGCATCGCCATAATATCCAGGGAAAAGAATTGAACGGCACAGGTTCACAATCTCGGTCAGCATAGGACCTGAAGGGAGGGAAATTCCATCATCGTGCTCATGGAAGAGGCCATGCAGGGAATTGTTGTCGGACAGTTCGCTTACGGTCTGCGGAAGCAGATGATTCAGTCTCGTTGGGCTCATTGCTATGAAAACATATCAAATAGATTTGCAAAAGTACATATTCTTTTACGCCTGTGCAACATTTGACGTGGAAAAAAGTTCAAGTCACCCAAACAGGCAGACCGAACCCTTGCCCATGATCCGCTTCATGACTGCTACTATTGGCCACGAAACAGTCAGGATGGTAAGGGCCGAGACAGGTATCTGCAGGGCAGCGGGCAGCATGAGCGCATTGGAAGTGACATAGCCCAGATGAACGAAGAAATAGTGAATCATGTAGATGCCGAATCCACAAGTCGTAAGGTTTGCCAATACTTTGGCCGTTGTGCCTTCTTCGACAGGTTTTACACATTGCAGCATCAGGAACCATGCCAGACTCATCAAGACCACATTTGGTGTGCAATACATCCAAAAGAGTTCAACCTGCTCAGGGGTGCAATTTTCCAGTGACAAGATGTATTGGTACCCCGTCAAACTTACGAAGAACCCGATGACAAGCAGAGGAATACCCACTGACATGCTTTTCACCCCGCTCCATCGAATGTATGTATGCAGGTAATGACCCAACAGCAGATAGCCGTTGAAGCCTGCAAAGTAATAGAACAATCCGAAACCGTTCCATTCGCAGGTGCCAAAGGCATATTTGGCCACGTATTCATGGAAATACGGAAGGAAAGTGCTTGCGAACCAAATGCATAGCACTGCCTCCTTTTGCTTGCGTGTGGCTTTCTCCACCCAAGCAGAGAAGATGGGCATGTATAGGTACAGACCTATTAATAAATAGATATACCACATGTGGCAAGCCAGGAAACTGAAATGGTATGGAATGCGGACGATCAAGCCCAAGGCATCGGAAAGCGACTGACTATCGCTCTCTGCCCATGCAAACAGATCATATATCACATGTTTGTCAAAACCCAACAATCCTGTCACCCAAGGCGTGAGATAGTACAATGACGACCAAATGAGGAAAGGCCATGCCACACGGCTGATGCGTCGTGTGTAGAATGTGCCCATATCTTGCTTCACAGGCAGTAGAAGGGCTCCTGTGAGCATGACGAACAAGGGTACACATACCCTCACAAATGACCCCCATCTGGCTGCCCATACAGCAAGTGAGGGATCTACCTCCAACCCTGATTTTCCATACGTGGCGGCTGCCATGAAAGGATCTGAGGCATGACAGGCCAATAGAGTGAAAAAGGCAAACAGACGTATCACGTCCAATTGAGTGTGTCGCGGTGTGTTCATTTTTCTTGTCTTGCTATTTGTCGGTCTTGATATTTTTGAGGAACTGTTCCAGACGATCCATAGCCTCGCGTATCTTCTCCAGTTTGTTGGCGTACGAGATACGCAGGAAGCCTTCTCCCTGCGAACCGAAATCCACGCCTGGTGTCACACCCACATGCGTCTTCTCCAGTATTTCGTAGGCGAAGCGGTAACTGTCGCGGGTATATTTGCGCGCATCGACCATGATGTAGAAGGCTCCTTTCGGCTCTGTCACAGGTGGGAGACCTATTTCGGGTAATCGCTTCATCAGGTACCTCCGCCGTTCGTCGTACATGGAGTGCATCCTCTGCACCTCTGCTTCTGCCTCGAGGCTCTGTAGTGCCCTCACACCCATCTCCTGAGAGATACTGGGGGCACAAAGTGCAAAATTCTGGTGTAGCATATCCAGTTGTGGCATATATTTCTCTGGGGCAATCACATATCCTAATCGGATGCCCGTCATGGCAAACCGCTTCGAGAAGCCATTCGTTACAAAAGCGTTGTCCGTGTATTCCAGGATGGAGTGCGCCTTCTCGCCATATACTAATCCGTGATATACCTCGTCGCTTATCACGGGTACACCCAATGTGGCCAGTTCGCTCAGGAATTCTCCATCCAGGACCATGCCAGTTGGATTCATGGGCGAGTTGACGAGGATGGCCCTTGTGCGAGGGGTGATGGCTTTCCTGATGTCTTCCACTTCGAGTTTGAATCCGTTGTCGGGATTCAGATTCACCGTCACGGGGCGGGCATGTTGAGCCAGGATAAAGTTGCGGTACGGTGCATACCCAGGGTTGGTGATGATAGCCTCCGAATCTTTTTCCAGAAGTAGCATACATACCATCATCAGAGCCAGGGACGAACCACTTGTCACCATCACACGTTCGGGAGTCACGTTCAGACCAAATTCCCTGTTGTACAGGTCGGATATCTCCTTGCGCAGGTCGTACATACCCAGAGCCGAGGTATAGAACGTATGCCCCTGTTGCAGAGCCTCTATGCCACTCTCCCTCACCGTGAGAGGAGCACCGAAATCAGGCTCTCCAACCTCCAGATGAATCACATCGATACCCTTTCGCTCCATCTCCTGCGCCTTGGCCAGAATCTCCATCACGATGAAGGGAGTCATCTTTTCTATCTGACTGTTCATTGTCTGTGCGTACCTTCTTTTTACAAATGGATGGTAAAGGTATAGCTTTTTTGTCTTTTATCTTCACTCCGATGTATGGAATGTGGAAAAACTGAGGCAGATAAGTACGAAAAAGTACAAAATAACTTGCACAACCCAATACTTCTCCCTACATTTGCCCCATCTATAAACAATAAACATTCAACTTTCAACTATAAACTCATGAAACCAACCCTCCTCACTGCATCCCTCATAGCGATGCTCATGACCACCACGGCATGTCAGAACACACGTCAACCGAGAGACCTCGATTCGGTAGCGTCGCCTCAGGGCACAGAAGTGTTCAAGGCCGACCTCGACAGCATAGCCAGTCATTACGAGTTCCCCTCCTGGTACACCGATGCCAAGTTCGGTATCTTCATTCACTGGGGCGTGTTCTCAGTACCCGCCTTCGGCAGCGAATGGTATCCGCATCACATGTATCGCGAGGGCTCATCCGAGTTTGAGCACCACCGTCAGACGTATGGCGACCAGACAAAGTTTGGGTACAAGGACTTCATCCCCATGTTCAAGGCTGAGCAATTCGATGCAGAGCAGTGGGCAGCCCTGTTCGAAGCCTCTGGAGCACGCTATGTCATACCCGTGGCAGAGCATCACGATGGCTTCGCGATGTACGATAGCGAGCTCAACGAGTGGAACGCCGTGAAGATGGGACCCAAGCGCGACATCCTCGGCGAACTGAAGGGTGCCATAGAGAAACATCAGCTTACCTTTGGCCTCTCCACCCACCGTGCTGAGAACGCCTGGTACTATCACGAAGGTACGAAGTTCCCCTCCGACGTGCAGGACAGCACCATCGCCCTCTATGGATTCCGCTACGAACATGAAGCCTATACCGACGAATCCTCGCGCGAGTGGCTGGAGCGCACCTACGAACTCATCGATAAATACCAGCCCCGACTCATCTTCTTCGACTGGTCCGTGAACAACCCCGTCATCAAACCCTATTTCACCAAGTTTCTGGCCTATTACTACAACAATGCCATCGACTGGGGAGAGGGCGTAGTGGTCAACACTAAGCAAGGTTATCCCACCAACGTGATGGTATGGGACGTGGAACGCGGCAAGTCAGGCAGGATGATGAAGCTCCCCTGGCAGACCGACACCTTCGTAGGCACCAAGTCATGGGGTTATATCGAGGACGAAGTCTATAAGGTTCCGGGGCAGATAGTCGATGACCTTGTCGATATCGTCTCCAAGAACGGCAACCTCCTCCTCAATATCGGTCCCCGTGCCGACGGCACCATCCCCCAGGAGCAACAAGACATACTATTGGCAATCGGAGACTGGCTCCGTGTGAATGGCGAGGCAATCTACGGCAGTCATTGCTGGAAACACTTCGGCGAGGGAGAGACAGAAACCCCCAAGGGCTCCTTCACCGACAACCAGGCAATAGCCTACACCTCCCAGGATATCCGTTTCACCACCCAGGGCAATGACTTCTACGCAATCACACTCGAATGGGGAGACGGCGATGTACTCATCAAGTCCCTCACTCCCGACGTGATAGGTGATGCCAAGATACTCGACGTAAGCATGCTCGGATCCACCGAGGAGATACGTTACAAACTGACCCCCGAAGGCCTGCGCCTTACCTTTCCCCAGCAGAAACCCTGCGACTTCGCCTACACCTTCCGCATCCGTTTCGACAAGAGCGTAGGAGACAATCTGGAATCCGAGGCGAGCGACGAAGTGATGGGTTACCCGAATTGACACCTCGTATATCCTCAAAAAAAATCCACGGTCAAAAAATAAATTTTCCGAGGTGAAAATATTTTTTTCTCGAGGCAGAAATATTTTTTTTCCGAGGTAGAAATTCTTGGTTTCCGAGACGATTTTGCGTGACAAGCGTTACGCTCCGAGAGAAATGTAGTCTCGCTTAATCGTACTCTGAACTGTGCTCGAAGTTTACTCACGCTCGGAAATAAAAATAAACGCGGGTTTATTTTGTATTTCTCTCGCTTAATCGTAACTTTGTACCAATAATTTGGAGATTTTGGCAGAAAATGAGTGATACTGTCCTTGATTTGCATAATCAGATGATTCTCGACGAATATGACGAGAAGCATGATTTCTTCCTGAAATTCAGGGAGGTAGTTCTACGTCTTCTGCAGGAATGTGTCGAAAAGAATGGAATTACTGTCATTACCTGCGACGGGAGAGTGAAAACGAGGGATAGCCTTATCGGCAAACTCATTCGGAAGGGATATAAGTATCAGTCTCTCTCGGATATCACGGATATCCTCGGTACGCGGGTCGTGACTTTCTACACGGACGAGATCGACAAAATATCGGCTTTGATAGAACAGACCTTCGATATCGACTGGAATGAATCGGTGGATAAGCGAAAGGCACAAAGTTTCAACACCTTTGGCTATATGTCACTCCATACTATCTGCCGTATTCCTGCTTCCCTCTATCAGGATCCCGAATACCCGGAAATGAATGAGGTGCGTTTCGAAATTCAGATTCGTACGGCCTTGCAACATGTATGGGCTACCCTGGAACATGACATTGGCTACAAGGCAGGGAGCGTAGCTGTGCCTACGGAATACTTGCGCGGTTTGTCCCGATTGTCGGGACTGCTGGAACTGGCAGACGAACAGTTCAGCCAGATGCGTATAAACGTAAACAACTATCGCAGGAAAATACAGAATCTGGTGACGAATGGGAATTTCAGTGAAGTTCCTCTCAATAGGGATTCCTACGAGAGCTACCTGAAAATGGATCCTTTCGAAAAACTCATCCATCGCATCGCTTCCATCAACCAGGCGGAGATATATCAGGACTCTCTGCAGAATCCGTTCCTGGAAATCATGCTGGAGGTATTGGGTTTCACTACTCTGGAGGATATCCAGCTGATGAAGGAGAACTATAGCAATGATGCGTATCGACTTGCGCTCTTCCAACTGGGAAGCACGGATATTGACATCATTGCGTCCTCAATTGCGCTGAAGAATTTGTGCATTGCGGCTATCCTGAATAAAGAGACAAGGAAGGCGGATCTGTATCACTTCTATATGTGTTTCGGAGGTACAGAGGAGTCTTGCATGGCACGTGCCCAGCGTACCATCGAACAGGCAAAGCGTATCAACATCATAAAATAATAAGGTTAACGAGCTATGAATACATCCCTTGCACATACAGTCAAGCGGTTTGAGCCAATCAACGGCCGAGGAGCCGAGATTATCGAATTTATCATGGCAGCACCTCAGGTTCCAGAAGATCCTCAGTTGGAGTTCAAGGTACGACTTAGCGTGGAGGAAGTGGTGGAGAATGTGGTACGGTATGCCTACGCTGAGGGAACAGATGGTTTCCTGGAGGTGGAGGTGGCTCTCACCACAGATTCGCCCCAAGTCCTGCGCATCACGCTGAAGGACGGAGGTCTGCCTTTCGATCCATTGACGAAGGAGGATCCAGACATCACTCTGTCGGCAGAGGAGCGTGAGATAGGCGGACTGGGTATCTTCCTGTGCAAACAACTGATGGATAATCTACAATATCATCGCGAGGGGGAGTGCAATGTCCTTGTGATGGAAAAAAACATTACCGAATAATACACAAATAAAATACAGAATATTATGGAAGTTACAATCATTTCAGGCTCTAAGCCTACAAAAGTGAAGGTGGAAGGACGCATTGACACAACCAATGCAGCACAATTTCAGGAAAAGCTGGATCCACTGATGAAGGGAGAGAATCCTGATATAGAGATGGATTGTGCGGAACTCGAATACACGAGCAGCCAAGGTCTGCGCACCTTCTTGATGCTTCAGAAAAGCGTGATGGCTCGCGGTGGCAAACTGGTACTGACAAATATGCGTCCCCAGGTACGCGAAGTGTTCGACATAACGGGCTTCTCCAATATCATCACCATCCGCTAATCCAGAACACACGACGAAAGTGATTGAACCTTTCGAAGAAACAAAACGCGGCGACTACGAACTGATGGCCCCTGTGGGCTCTCCCGAAAGTCTTGCCGCTGCCTTGCGTGCGGGTGCCGACAGTATCTATTTCGGTATCGAGAACCTGAATATGCGTGCTCACTCGGCAAGCACATTCACTATCGATGACTTGCATCGCATCGCCGAGGAATGCCGACTCTGCGGCGTGAAGAGTTACCTGACTGTCAACACAATCATCTATGACCAGGATATCCCTCTGATGCGACGCATTCTGGAGGCTGCCCACGAAGCACATATCAGCGCTGTAATAGCCAGCGACATCGCCGTGATGGAGTATTGCAGGCAAATAGGGCAGGAGGTGCACCTGAGTACACAACTCAACATCAGCAATGTGGAGGCGCTGCGCTTCTATGCACGTTATGCCGACGTAGTGGTGCTGGCTCGCGAACTGAATCTGGATCAGGTGGCTCATATCCATCAGCAGATAGAGGAGCAGCACATCTGCGGACCAAGTGGAAAACCTGTGCGCATCGAGATGTTCTGCCATGGTGCCCTGTGCATGGCTGTGAGCGGGAAATGCTATCTGAGTCTGGACAATACAGGGAGGAGCGCCAACCGTGGTGAGTGTATGCAGATATGCCGTCGCGGATATACTGTGAGGGACAGGGAGACTGGTACGGAACTGGACATCGATAACAAGTACATCATGTCACCCCGCGACCTGAAGACGATCCGATTCATCGATCGTATGATGAAGGCTGGCGTGAGGGTGTTCAAGATAGAGGGACGTGCACGTGGACCTGAATATGTCTCTCATGTGGTGCAATGCTATCAGGAAGCTATTCAGAGTGTCTTGGATGGTACTTTCCACGACGAAGAGAGGCAGGTACGATGGGAGAAAGAGTTGGGAGAGGTCTTCAACCGCGGATTCTGGGACGGATATTACTTAGGGCAGACATTGGGGGAATGGAACGACCAACCCGGTTCGCTTGCCACACAACGCAAGGTCTATGTGGGACGTGGCGTGAAGTATTTCTCCAAACTGCAGGTGGCGGAGTTCAAGATAGAGGCTGCTCCTCTCAGCGTAGGCGACCGCATTCTCATCACGGGACCTACGACAGGTGCTTTGGAGACACAGGTGGAGGAGATACGCTACGAACTGAAATCCGTGACTACCGCTTTGCAGGGACAGCATGTCAGCATCCCTCTCGACAGGAAAATACGCAATAGTGATAAGTTGTACAAACTTGTCACCTCAAATGAATAACACACCGAATAAAGATGGCAAAATCTCTGAAAGACATTGCAGACGAACTCCACTTGTCGAAAACCACCATTTCGTGGGTCTTGTCTGGACAAGCCGAGAAAAAGGGCCTGAGTAAGAGGACCACAGAACGTGTCCTCAAATGTGCACATAAATATAACTATCAACCCAATTTCTTGGCGCGGAGTCTGAATACACAACGCACAGGGATGCTCGGACTGATTATCCCCGATCTCTCTGATACCTTCTATGCTTCACTGGCACGTCTCACCGAGATGGAGGCTGAGAAGAATGGATACACACTGATGATCGGCAGTTCGGAAGGCAATTATGCAAGAGAAAACAATCTGTTGGATACGTTCCGCAACAAACTGGTTGATGGAATCATCATCGCCTCTACCCAGAAATGTACCATCCTGTTCGACTCACTTGCCTCTGACGGATATCCTGTAGTCACTATCGATCGCCTCATTCCCCAACTCCCCTTCAGTTCTATCGTCCTCGACAATCGTCAGGCGAGTTATCGTGTGGTGAAGGACATGATAGGGAAAGGGGCTAAGCGCATCGCATTGTTCACTACCAATTCCTATCTGCACGAGATGCAGGAGAGAAGAATCGGATACGAGAAAGCGCTCCAGGAAGCAGGGATTGAATCTCAGTATGTCCTTGATGTACCATTCGAGGAATATGCGTCCAATCTGATTCCGATGCTCGAAAACCTTTTATCGCAGCAACCTGCTGTAGATGGACTCTTCTTTGCCACACATACCTTGGCAAACGAGGTTTACCGCTATTTCTTTCAGCACAAAATATCCTTCGATGCCTACCACTTTGGTTGCATACACGAGGAAGCCTATTACCGCTCCGTCACCCCTTCCATTCACGTGGCACGGATGCCTATCGAAAAGATGGCAGAGGAGGCAGTACGCATCGTGAGCGAGTGCATCGAATGCCGAATAGCAAAAAAAGAGCAACCTCAAGAACACTTGATTCTCGAGGCTACCCACAATTTCTGAATCTGATAGTCTGATAAACAAAATTTATCAGAACACGCCTTTATTGTTGTAAGGCTTCCTGTATCATCTTGCACACCATCTGCTTGTCCTCCTCGTCGAAGGGCGTGTATTGCACGTCATGCAGATGGGTGTAATCTTTCTCTACAATCAGCAGCAGCGTATCGGGAGCCATGGCGATATTATGCCATACACCCTGAGGCACGTCGTACATCACGAATGGTTTCATAGCCACTGCCTCGAATTCCTTCTCCTGCGTGTCGTAATCTACCGTGAGCAGCACAGCTTCTCCCTTCAGCAGGATGAAGAGTTCGTCCGTCTGTGTGTGTACTTCCATGTTTATCAGGTCATCCAGTTGATGCTCAGGCACGGTGGTCAGATAGGCCACCTGCCATCCTGGGTGTATCGACAGGGGGGAGTATCCCTCTGCCGTACATTCCGATATTCTCAGTCTTGTCTTCATGCGTTTTTCTCTCTTAGTCTCATCACTTCTTCGCGGCTGCCATAGCGTCGGCCTGCTGCCACGAAGCATTTCATATTCTCCTCGGGTGTGTTGCGTCCCATAGCGCATCCCGAACTGATAAAGAGTCCCTCACCGCGGGTTTTCTCCACCACTTCGCGTACCGCATCCTCTATCTCCTGCTTCGTGCCGAATACCAGGGGATAACTGGGGTTCACATTACCCATCAACACCGTCTCGCGTGGCACGGCAGCCCTTGCCTTGGCCATATCCATTTTCCAATCCACTTCCAGGATACGTGCTCCCGTGCTGCCCATGTCTCCGATGATGCCGGTACTGTCGCCGCAGATGTGTACCGAGAAGGGGATGCCATACTCCTGCACGTCGTGTGTAAGGCGTCGTTCGGGTTCCAGGGCAAATTCGCGGTACATGTCGGGAGAAATCAGGTTGGGGCCTGCCAACGCATCACCTATCGAAGTAGCATGGGCTCCTGCATCCTTCTGAGCACAGGCAAAGGCCAAGCTCACCTGGCGGCAATACTCCAGCACGTCATCGATCAGTTTCTTGTCCTCGGTGAGCAGGTCCATCATGAATTGTGTGGTACCCCTGAGCAGACACGCGATACTGAAAGGCCCTTGATCGGCACGTCCCATGATGAAGACGTGGTCACCGATACGCTCCTTGAGCACTCTGGTAGCCTCCAGCCACTCGTTGAGGCGGCCCGAGGACAGGATATCAGGCACCGTCATGTCGTAGATCTGCCTCAGATCCTTCAGCAGAGGTTCGTTCTCATCCACTATGGCGGGCTCGTCCTCGCGATAGATTACCTTGGCACCTATTGCCTCGGCTATCGAAGCATCGTCGAAATCGATGATACAACCGTCGTATCCGTATTTCTCCTGCGACAGGATATGGCATTCCGCCATCTTGCGACCATTGCGGTTCACCTCCGATATTTTCAGTCCTGCCGTTTCCACCGCATACATGAAACTCTGTGGCACGATGGGCAGATAGTCGGGAACGCGTCCTTCCATCACAGCTTGGCAACGTTCCAATGAAGTCATTTCACTTGTCATTATATTCTTATTGTTTGTTTTTGTTTTCCGTTTTCTTGAATTGGAAAGCCACCACCCAGATATACAGGAGCAGGGCCAAGGGAATGAAAAGGCTTATCCATTGATTGGTGGCATCCGACAGCAGTCCCATCAAAGGAGGTACCACGGCACCACCTGCCACACCGGTAATCATCAGCGAGGAGATTCCATTGGCTTGGGTAGGCTTGTACTGGAGTGCCACGCCGAAGGTAGCGGGGAAGATATTGGCACAGAACAAGCCGATGGCAAAGAGCGTAGCCATCGCCATCCATTCGCTGCCGGCACACAGGAAGCCTGCAAAGGAGAGCAAGCCTATGGCTACCGTCACTATCTGGAACTTGCTTGCCTGCATCCGAGCCAGGATGATAGTACCTGCAAACGTGCCTATTGTACGTGCTACATAATACAGGCTGCAGGCATAGCTACCACGTTCGATGGGCATCCCAAAGCGCTCCAGCAGATACTTGGGCACAGCCGAGATGAGGCCCACCTCGAAGCCCACACTCAGTACGATGACAGAGAGGAAGAGCAGCACATATTTGTCGCCCAGCAACGAGGACACCCCTTCGCGTTTCTCTTCACAAGGAGTCTCCGCAATCGGTTGGCATACCAACCATATCCACGAGAGGAGCGTCAGTACGGCATAGGTAGGGAAGATGTATTGCCAACTGCCCAACATACTTGCCGACAGACTTATCAGGATAGGAGCCAGGGTAGAGGAGATAGCCTTGATGAACTGTCCTAAGGACAGCATCGAGGTGAGTCTCGATACAGGAGCCACATCCGCCATCAGCGGGTTGAGCGAGACCTGCAGAATCGTATTGCCGATACCCAGCAAAGTAAAAGCTAACAGCATCATGGGGAACGTATAGTTCACCAGGGGCAATGCCATAGCCACCGTCGTCACCAGGGCACTCAGCAGTACCGTCTTCTTCCTTCCCTTGCGATTCATCAGCCATCCTGTAGGAATCGACAGAACGGCAAACCACAGGAACACCATCATCGGAATCAGGTTGGCTACCGTGTCCGACAATCCGAAGTCCTGCTTCACATAACTCACGCTGATACCCGTGATATCCACGAAACCCATCACAAAGAAACTGAACAGGACGGGCAGCAACACACGCATCTTGAAATTCATACTCTTCCTTATTTATCTATTCTTACAATCTTCACGCCACGTGCAGGCACTTCGTAGGAAAGTCCCTTCTCTCCCAGAGGTGTACCCCAAGCATCCGCAGCACACGCCTTACGTCCCTCAGCCAGGGTGAAGCGTACCGTCTCAGGATTCTCCGACAGCGAGTGCAACATCACCAGCATAGCATTACCACCTTCAATGGGACGTACACAGGACACCGTCACCGAGGCAGCGGCTTGGATGGAGAAGGGAGCCTTCATCTCGTAGTCCTCATTCACACGATTGGCAATCAGCGGTCGGCAACCGGTCTGGGCAAAACGGCTTGAAGCCGTCACATCTACAGGACCCAAGGCAGGACGCAGGATGTAGCCATAGTGAATCTGACCATCCTGAGCAAGGCGGAAGTTGGTATGCCAATGATTGTTCATCGCCCACGACCACAGCGTAGGTACACGGTCGATATGGCTGATCCAGTTACCGCTGCTTCCCAGAATATTAGCCGTCATGTCCCCCACCTCGAAGATAGGCGCATTCAGCGAACAGAGCGTCACGTTAGCCTCATCGTCCGACAGATTCACCCATCGCTGCATTGCCATCCAGTTACGGTTGGCCTGAGGCCACTGATCCTTCTCCAGTTCCATCACACCCCAGGGCACATCAGCCGTGAAACGCAGGTTCTCACCCATATCGAAGGAGAATCCGAAGTGTACACCCTCCTTGTCCGTCGTGGCAATCTTATCCACGATATTGTCAATATATACCGCGCCATCACCTTCCAGCAGCGTGACACGTCGAGTCAGCGAGTTGCATCCATCCGCCTTCGAGGTAACAAGCAGCGTCTTCATCACAGGACCGTACTCCTCCCATTCCAGGATCACATTGTAGGGTTTCGTAGCGTATGCCGTAGCCTGTCCTCCGCGCAGGTAGCGGAAACTGTTGGCATTCACATTCAGTTTGCGGTTGATGAATTCCCTGCCCTCAGTCACCATGCTCACGATATCGCCCGTGTAGGGGTCGATGCAGACACTCACCTTGCCATTGTTCACCAGTCCCTCCACGCCAATCTTGGGAGCCAGGACCATCCTGTTCGCTTTCGCCTTCACATCCGTCAGCAGTTTGTATTTCTTGCACCCGAAGGCAGGCACCTTCCGTGCGATGAACGCTATCGAACCATCCTTCAGCAGTTGCGAGGATAGCATTTCCCCCGTCTCGGCATCCTTCACCGCGTTGCATTTGCCACGTTCATCGGCACTCACCTTCACCAGACCGTCACGCTCCGTATCCTCCGTATTGAACACGGCATATACCTGTCCCGTCTCAGAGGTGGGAAGCGATCTCTTCATCAGGTCTTGCCCCAGGCTGTCCGTCTTGTGGAAATAGCCGTATTTCACATCCAGAATCTCGTCCGAGATAGGTTGGTTGGGCCAGATATAAGCCCACGTATGTTCCGTGCCAAGAAGCGCGTAGCGCCAAGCCTCCGACACCTCTTCGCCGGGAATCGCATTGCCCGTCATGCAGCTCAATATCTCAGCCTGCATCAGACGTTCCTTCACCTCGCGATGATGACCCGTATGCAGGGCACTCGTACCCAGTCCGTCAGTCCAGTACTCCGAATAATCACCCGACACGGTAGGAATCTTATCCGCATACTTCTCGAATGCAGCCACTATCTCCGACGAATTACTGATACGCAGGTGCGGATAGGCAAACTCCTCGTTCCAGCTCTTCACGGCATCAGGCAAGTCGTTGTCGATAGGTACGTTGTCCGACACACACCAGGGCAGTACACACACGTCATAGACATACTCCTTGTCGTTCTCCAACCGAGGCAGGAACTGACGTAGGTGGTCATCAATGAACAGTTCACGGGGCCGTCCCGTGCCCACTGTCTTAGGTAACAGCGTGGTGTCCTTCACACCCAGGTTCTTGAAGAAGAAACTGCCTCTCTTCGCATCGCAGCATCCTAAGATATAGCCACCAGGCTGAATATACAGC
>DCHV01000011.1:8355-46864 GCA_002314945.1 Prevotellaceae bacterium UBA1743 | reverse complement strand
CCCTCCATCACCTTGTACAGGTCGCTGCTGATGAAACGATGCGGCTGGGGCAGTTCCGTCTCTTTGCCTGCCATGAAGTCGGCACAGCGGCGGAAGCGTTCCACGGCAGGTTCTCCGTGTTGGATAGAGAAGGGCACGGTCACATCCAGTTCCGTCGCCATACGTTTTTGCCAGAAGCCATTGGTCAGTTTTACATCGGTAAAGGGTACTGGCTTGATGCTTGTGTCTGTAGCGTTGCTGCATGCTGTCATAGCCAACGCAGAGAAAAGTATCACAAATGAGTGTTTCATAATTATATTAGTTTGTTGTCTTTTGATATTTTCGATGCAAAGATACGTGATTTATCACTAAGGTGCCTTTTATTTTTGGGGAAAAACAAGAAAAAGATTTAACTTTGCACGGAAAAATCAGGATTTGATGAACGATTGGGGATTGGCATACAGAGAGTTTGGACCTTGGCTGCAGGAGCAGTTGGGGGTGAAGGCTCAGAAGATTTCCGTCAATGCCGGGCTCGGCTGTCCCAATCGGGACGGTACATTGGGGACGGGCGGCTGCACGTTCTGCAACAACCAGACATTCAATCCCTCCTACTGTATGCAGGGGCTCGGTGTGAGGGAGCAGTTGGAGGCAGGGAAACAGTTCTTTGCCCGCAAATACCCCACCATGAAATACCTTGCCTATTTCCAGGCTTATACCAACACGTATGCAGCGACAGGTCGGCTCAAAGCCCTGTACGAGGAAGCCTTGGCTGTCCCCGATGTCGTAGGACTCGTCATCGGCACACGGCCAGACTGTATGCCTCCCGACCTGCTCGACTACCTGGAGGAGCTGAACCATCGCACATTCCTGCTCGTGGAATATGGCATAGAGAGCGCCAGCGAGGAGACACTGCGCCGCGTCAATCGGGGACATACCTTTGCCCAAGCCAAGGAAGCGATTCTGCGGACTGCAGCACGCGGCATACGGGTAGGGGGACACATCATCCTGGGCTTCCCCTGGGAGACACACGACGACCTGATGCGACAGGCCGACCTGATTGCACAGCTCCCACTCACCACCCTCAAACTGCATCAGTTGCAGATACTGCGCGGGACTCAGATGGCACGCGAATACATGGAACATCCCTGGCCCATGCCCACAGCCGAGGAATACATCCGCCTCGTACTCGACTACATCGCCCATCTGCCACACACTCTGATACTGGAACGCTTCGTCAGCCAGAGTCCTCCGGAATGGGTCATCGCCCCCTCCTGGGGACTGAAGAATCACGAATTTGCCGACCTTATACGAAACACGATGAACTTAAAATCGAATTTACATGACACAAAATAAAATCAGATAAACAATGAAGAAAAGAATCTCTATTCTGAGTATCTGCCTCCTGATTGGATGCACACTCGCAGCACAAGCACAGGGCTACAAATGGTTCGACCCGAAGCAAGCCAAGTTCCAGGTCGTGGAAGGTCAAGCCTTCGCCCAGGAATGTCCCGATCACTACATGCGTTTCCCACGCAACAGACAGGGAGTCGTACCTGATGGTGTATGGTGGAACTCCACCCACAGTGCAGGACTCACCCTGCGTTTCCACACCCTCTCGCCCGAGATACAGGTGCGCTACGTCGTTCCCGATCGCAATTTCGCCATGCCTCACATGCCGTCGATGGGCAAGTCGGGTGTGGACCTCTTCGAGTTGGACAGCAAGGGCAAGACCCACTACTGCGCTCCCGCCTACGCCTTTGGCGACACCGTCACATTCACGTTCAGCGCGCTGGATCATCCCTTCGGAGGCGATTACGAACTCTACTTCCCCCTCTACAACGGCGTGGATTGGATGAACATCGGAGTGCCCGAGGGACAGGATTTCCAGTTCCTCCCTGCATCCAAGGAGAAGCCCATTCTGGTCTATGGTACCTCCATCGCCCACGGCGGATGTGCCTCGCGCACGGGAATGGCATGGACAGCCATCGTCAAGAGGGAACTGAACCTGCCCATGATCAACTGGGGATTCTCCGGTTGTGGCAAGTTGGAGAGTGTGATGTTCGACCAGATGGCCATGGTGGATGCTCGTCTCTATATCATCGACTGTATGCCCAATATGCCCGATATACCCCAAGAAGTCGTACCACGCATGACCGAGGGCATACGTAGGATGCGCGCAAAGACAGACGCCCCCATCCTCATCGTGGAACATGACGGATATGGAGGCAAGACTGAATCCAAGAAGCGCTTCGACAGCTTCAACAATACAAACATCGAGTGCAAGAAAGCCTATGCCATCCTGAAGAAAGAGGGAGTGAAAGGCCTCTATTACCTCTCCTGCGAAGACATCGCCATGCCCGAGGATGCACAGGTTGATGGCTGCCATGCCACCGACTACGGCATGATGGTCTATGCCAAGGCCTACCTGAAGAAGATCAAGAAGATACTGAAATAATGCACATACGCTCATTTCTCGTGGGAGGTCTGCTTCTATACGGAATAGGCCTCTCTGCCCAGTCGCTGCAGGTGAGTGTGCAGAACCCCATCCACCTCAACCGACGCGATCTCGCCCAGTTCCCCTTGCAGGAAATCTGCCAGCGCCTGGGAGTAGGCACCGACACACCACTCAGGATGGAGAACGCCGACGGTGAAGAAGTACCCTGCCAGAAGACTCACGACGGATGGCTCCTGGTACAATCCTCGGCACGCCCTGAGGAGGAAGAGACCTTCCGCGTCAGTGTGGGACTCCCCCACCCCTTCCCCTGTCAGGTGAGCGGAAGAGTCTATCCCGATCGCATGGACGACCTGGGATGGGAGAACGACCGCAACGCATGGAGAGTCTATGGACCCGCCCTGCGCAAGGACAATCCGCATGGCATCGACTGCTTCACCAAGACCCAGCCGCTCCCCAGTCTGGACAGCCTCTATCAGGACATGCTGCACCGAGGCATCTCCTATCACGAGAACCACGGACTGGGGATGGACGCATACAGTGTAGGTCCTACCCTGGGATGTGGAGCCCCCGCCCTCATGCAGGGCGACAGCCTGCTCTATGCCGTAGTATATGACAAAGTGGAGATACTCGACAACGGTCCCCTCCGTTTCACGGCACGCCTCACCTATCGCCATTCCGACGGACGAGTGGAGACACGCCTGCTGCAACAGGACAAGGGCACACATCTGGTACGCTGTGCCGTCTCCTACACAGGAGTACAGGGAAAGGCCGACGTCATCTCTGGCATCGTGGTACACAAGGACAACCCCGAGGCCTACCTCATCAATCGCAGGGAACAATATGTAGCCTACGCCGACAACCTGGGATCACCCAAGACACGCAACGGCCAGCTCTTCGTCGCCTGCCTCTATCCCACCCGGGTAAAGCGATTGCAGTATCTCCCCCTGACGCAGGAAACGGCAGGAGGAATCGGTCATGTGATAGGCAGACAGCACTATCATCAGGGCGACACCTTCGTCTATTATTTCGGGTCAGGATGGAGCGGTTACGACGTACCCACCATGCACGTATGGCAGACACTGCTCTGCGACTACAGGCAATGCCTCCTCCACCCATTACAGACTGCGATAGGAGAAAGAGAATAGGAATGCCGACAACGGCTCATTTCAAAAAAAATCACAATAAAAAAGAGGGCCTCCCAGAGGCGGGCGATGTATCAGGAAAATACAACTTCCTGAAGCATGTATATGAATCAGGATACAAGGGCAATCTATTGGTGGAACACGAATGGGGCGACGACCGCGTTGGGGACATCAAGGTAGCCCTGCGCGCCCTCCTGAGCAAGTGATGGCATTACTCAGCCAACGAATGGAGGCGGACATCACAAGGAGTTTTTGCCAACCCTGAGCCTTGTCGAAGTTTTTTTTGGGGCGGGGTATCCAATTTCCTAATTTCCTAATTGTCTTATTTCCTAATTTCCCCAAAACTTGGAGAGGCTTCCTTCAGAATTTCTCGTCATAGAAATGCAGAAATCTCGTCATGGGATAGAAAATATCTCGGTATAGAATGAGCGCGCTATGACGGAAAATTTTCCGGCGCGTGTGACAAATGTGACATGTGACAAATGTGACAAAGTATTTTGTCCATTTGGAAATACACCGACACGACCACGACCACAGTCAGAACACCTTATTTATATATATTATATATAAGATATTTATTTATATTTCTTTCTAAAACAAAAACCCCCTCTAAATCCCCCCCAAACACGGGTAGAACATGAACATGTCCGTGTATTCAAAAACCGAAAAAGGGTTTGTCACATTTGTCACATGTCACGTTTGTCACGCCCCGAGAAAAAAATCCACTGATTTTCAAGGGGTATTTTTCTGTCCGTCACGGTCGTGTCGAAATTTATTGTAATTCCACTGTTTTCAGTCACTCAACATATTGTCGGGTTTAGTTAAAATCCATTCAACTTTTTTTAGGGGACTACAATACTCACGCTCGGATTTCATCAAATAAATTTGTGAAATCACTCGCTTAATCGTATCTCTGAGCTGCGCTCGAAGATACTCACGCTCAGAAATGCTCAAATAAATTTGGCATTTCCTTCGCTAACTCGTATCTTTGCAAAAAATATAAGGTAAAATGAGAAAAATTCTTTTTTGGGGAGTGATGTTGTCTATGTTTGCGCAATCCCCTGTGAATGGGAAGAACTTTGATTTGCAAAAATACACGCATCCTGCTCCTTATTCCGTGGAGAAGATTCAGACTCCCAAGGGTAAGAAGGTGAAGAATGTGATCCTGATGATCGGGGATGGCATGAGTCTGGCTCACGTACAATGCGCATGGACGTGCAACCGGGGACATCTGTGGCTGGAGAATGCGCAATATACTGGACTGAGCCAGACACCTATCGCTAATCAGCTGATTGCGGAATCCGGATCGGGTGGCACGGCTCTGGCTATCGGCCATCAGACGGTGTATCATGCCGCTGGCGTGGATGCGAAGGGGAACCCTCAGCCTTCGCTCATCGAACTGGCTCATGCGAAGGGACTCAGCACGGGCGTGGCGGTGACTTGCCGTCTGTGGGATGCTACTCCCTGCGATTTCCTGGCGCATTACATTGATCGCGATGAATCGGAACTGCTTATCGGCCAGTTCCCTGATTCTCCTGTGGATTATGTATTCGGGGGTGGACAACGTTATTTCAAGCCTGAGAACCGTCCCGACAAACGGGATGTTTTTGCCGAATTGGAGGGGAAGGGTTACAAGGTGATGAAAAACTATGAGGAGTTTCTCGGGTACGAGGGTGGCAAAGCGTATTGTGTGCCTTTCGAGGGGGATACTCCCGTTCCTGCTGAACGTGGCGATATGCTGGCAAAAGCCAGTCTGAAGGAGCTGTCGCTGCTGAGCCGCGACAAGGATGGCTTCTTCATGATGATTGAGGGGTCGCAGTTGGATGACTACGGTCACTTCAACAACATACAGATGCTGATGGAGGAGACGCTGGACTTTGACCGCACGGTGGGCGAGGTGTTCAAGTGGGCGGCACAGGATGGCGAGACACTGGTGGTGGTGACGGCTGACCATGAGACAGGTGGCCTGACGCTGTTGGACGGTGACCTGGCTTCAGGTACGGTGGAGGTGAAGTTTACGACCGATGACCACTCGGGCGTGATTGTACCTATCTATGCCTTTGGCCCCCAGGCACAGAACTTCACGGGATTCATGACGAACACGGAGCTGTGCCACAAGATACAGTCTTTGCTGAAACTGAAATAAACGATAATATTATAACAAATACAGATAGATTATGGCTTTGAAAATTCTAAGCGTGGATGATGAGGTGGATCTGGAGTTGTTGCTGACACAACATTTCCGTCGTAAAATACGTAAAGGGGAATATGAATTCTTTTTTGCCCACAACGGACTGGAGGCTATCCAGGTCCTGCTGAAAAACAAGGATATCGATGTGATCCTGTCTGACATCAACATGCCGGAGATGGACGGACTGACGCTGCTGACCAAGATCAACGAGATGAGCAACCCTGCCCTGAAGTGCATCATGGTGAGTGCATACGGCGACATGGGCAACATCCGCCAGGCGATGAACAGCGGAGCATTTGACTTTGCGACGAAACCTATCGACCTGGATGACCTGGAATGCACGATAGAGAAGGCAAGGGAACAGATAGAGTCCATCCGCAGTTGGCAGAAGGAGCACAATCAGTTGGTGGATATCCAGAGCGACCTGAGCGTGGCCCGTGAAATACAACATGCCATCCTGCCGCGTGTGTTCAAACTGAAGGTGCCCAGCGCTGACAAGGTGGATATCTATGCCGAGATGAAAGCTGCCAAGGATGTGGGTGGCGACTTCTACGACTTCTTCCCTATCGATGACACGCATATCGGCTTCACGATGGCAGACGTGAGCGGCAAGGGCGTACCTGCTGCTATCTTCATGGCGGTGAGCCGCACGATGATCAAGGCCAATGGCATACGTGGCATTGCCCCGGAAGAATGTATGAGCATCGTGAACAACCTGTTGTGCGAAGAGAGCCTGAACTCGATGTTCGTGACGGTGTTCTACGGTATATATAATACGGAGACGGGTGTAATCCAGTACGCCAATGCAGGCCACAATCCTCCCTATGTCCTGCGTGCGGATGGCACGGTGGAGGTGCTGAAATCGCATCGCAACATGGTACTGGGTGCCATGGAAGACCTACCCTACCTACCCGACACCCTGACGTTGCAGCCAGGGGATGCGCTGATCACGTTTACGGATGGTGTGACCGAGGCCGAGAACAAACAGTATGACCAGTTCGGCGAGAGCAGGCTCGAAGAGGCTCTCGCTACACTGAAGGGAGCATCGAGCCAGCAGATCGTGGAGACCATCCTGACGAAGGTGAAGGAATTCACAGGCGATGCAGAACAGAGTGACGACATCACTCAATTGGTGATAAAGAGACTATAAACAATGAAAACGATACGATTGGACATTTTCATCTGCGTCGTAGCCGTCCTGTTGGCAGCAGTGGTGGCTGCGTATTACGTGGGAAAGCATCAGACGCAGGAGGTCGTATCTGAAACGGTCGTGTCTGATACCGATTCGAAGCAGGAGGCATCGGAAGCCGCTGTGGTGAAGCGTGTGAGCCAGCAGATGGAAGACATCGCATACCAGCAGAAGGCGATCTCCGACAAACAGAGGGACCGCGCTGAGGAACAGTCCAAACTGGCGCTGAGGATGAGGGACCGCGCTGAACTGGAGAGCAAGGCGGCACGCGAAGCGGAGTCGAAGGCGAAAGAGGCTGCCGATGAAGCAGAACGAGAGAGAGCCAACGCGCTGAACCACCAGAAGATGGCGGAGGAACAGCGTGACCAGGCTACCTTGTCCAAGAGTATCACCGATACCCTGAGTTACCGCACCCTGGCACGTACTCTGGCCAACACGGCCCTGACACAACACGAGAGCGGTAACACGGAACTGGCCTCTCTGCTGACAAGTGCCAGTTGGCATTACACGGACAAATACAAGGGCAACGCCTACCAACCCGAACTCTTCAGTGCCCTGACATTCTGCTCAGAGGCACAAGAAAGCACACAAATGCCACGAGGAGGCAGTGTCCAGGGCATCTGCGCCATGGGAGAGAACGGATGTGTGGCAGTAACGGACTATGGCGAGGTGGAATGGCAGAAGGAACCGGGGAAGCACGGCGTCATGCTGGTACAGGATCCCTCGTACAACTTCTGCGATGTATGGAGCGATGGCGTGCTGATCTATGCCCTGACGCTGCATGGCCCCCTGTGCATCATCACCCAGGACAAGGGTTGCCAACCCATAAAACTGCCTGCTGGCACGTATCGGAAGATGCTGGCTGTGGGAGAAGGCAAGATTCTCCTGGCTGCAAAGGATTTCGTATGCTGGTTTGACTGTGTCTCGGGCAAGGTAGGAAAGACCATCCCCCTGAACCATACACTATCCACCATAGTGAAGCACAAGGAGGATTTCTATGTCTTCTTCTCGGACGGTACGGGCGCCAAGATGGATATGGAGGGAAAAATCAATCCATTCCCCATTCCACTGGGTTGTGTCGTAAGTGCAGCCTACTACGACGAGGCATCTCAAATGCTCTTCTTGGGCGACGACAAGGGAAACATTCTGACAGTAGATAAGGAGGATTGGATCGTGGGAAGTTTGCAGGGACACATCAGCGCGGTGACGTCCATGACGATGGTGGATAAGATTCTCGTATCAGCAGCCTACGACAAGAGTGTACTGGTATGGGACCTCTCCCGACAAGGGGAACAGAATATGCTGCCTGCCAACCTTTCCTATCAAGCATGGCCTCAGGTCGTATGCAAAGTGAACGATACGCAAGCCATGGTGGGATGCAGCAACGGACTGGTACAGCGTATCGATGTGTCGGTAACGGATATGGCAGCCAAGGTGAAAAATGGCCTGAAGCGTGAATTCACGCCCGAGGAATGGAGTCAGTACGTGGGAGCCAACATTCCAATGGTGACTTTCCAATAACAAGGTTTAATGAGTATGAAGAACTTGCGACAATATACATTGGTATTCTTCCTGTGGACGTGGATAGGCATCCTCTCTGCCTGGAGCGCAGAAGGGAACTATGCAGGAAAGCCGTTTTTCCAAAATTTCCCAGCACTGGAATACAAGGGTCACAACCGTAATTTCGATGTGGCTTGCGACAGCACAGGCCGCGTCTTCGTGGCCAACTTCGAGGGACTGATGGTTTATGATGGCGCTGACTGGCAGATGATACACACACCTGGCATCTCGCGCGTCACCCGATTGTACAGGGCCAAGGATGGAAGAATGTGGTTCGGAGGATACAACGTGCTCGGATACCTGGAAGAGAACGACAAGCCCCTCTATGTCGTATGCGACACCACACAGACAACGAATATGGGGGAGGTGTCCTACATCGACGAACACGACGGGGCTATCCGATTCTGCACCATCGGCAACCAGAAATATGAGGTACGGGAGGGAAAAGTTCAGCAAACGGACGCTCCTGACTTTGCTCCCTCCCAGGAAAAGGACTGGAACGGGATGATAGTAAAGGCCGAAGAACCCATCGATGACCAGGAACTGACGGCTTTGGCTACAGCGGCCCATGGTGTCGTAATCCTCGACAACAAGGGGAAGATATGCTACACGCTGACGACGGACGACGGATTGTGCAGCAACAGTATCACTGACTTGTCCTACGATGGCAAAGGCAGTCTGTGGGGAGCCACGGACAACGGACTCTTCGTTATCCATCTCTCCCCCGTATATTCTCACTATTCCGAGAGCGACGGCTTGTATGGTCAAGTCACCTCGATTCTGAAAGTTGGGGATGGTCTCTGTGTAGGTACTCTTCAGGGACTCTTCCTCTTAGGCGCAAATGACCGTTTCGAACGCGTAGAAGGAATGGCACAAGCCTGCTGGCAACTCGTACCTGCTCCTGAGGGTGGAATGTGGGCTGCCATGGCAGAGGGCTTATACAAATACGACAAGAAACTGGTGCAGATAACACCCCGGCACACGCTGAGTGTCACTGCACTCGATAACAAATCCTTCCTGACCGGCGAATTGGATGGCATCTACTATCATACATCGAGTGGAGTGGATTCGCTGCTCGCTCCCATCCCCAATGTGGTGAAGTTCGTACGCAAGAAGGACCACACACTATGGGCTATCACCCTATACAGGGAGACCTATTGCATGAAGGAGGGGAAACGGCAGTTCGAGAGGAAGGAGAACAACGAACTGACACTGTTGTTTGAGCACACTGACAAACGGGGCAATTACTGGCATTCCGACCACAACAACCAAGGACTCTTCTGCGATGGCTTGTCCGAGAATCTGGCAGTATGGAGCCAGCCATTGGGCAACTACAGCATACAAGCCATGGAACAGGAAGAAGGAATGGCATGGGTAGGAGGTAATTTCGGCCTCATCCGCTTCGACATCATCCGTATGACCAAGATGAAGGCTTATCCCCCACGTGTCTTTGTGCGTCAGTTCTCGATGCAGGATTCCAACGTTCAATATACGGTGGCACTCGACAAGACCGATCCTATTGGCAACAGCATGTACAGTTACCGTCTGCAGAAAGATGGAAATTGGTCGGAATGGTCGCCCGAGCAACACCACTCCTTCAGCCACCTGGCACCAGGCGAGTATGAACTGACGGTGCGTGCGATGGATGCCCACGGACAAATGGTAGAGTCGGAGAAATTCTCTTTCGACATCCCTATCCCATTCTTCCTACGCTGGTACGCTCTGCTGACATACGCCCTCGTCATCGTACTGGCGTTCTATCTGTGGTTCCGATGGAGGATGATTCGCGCTCAGATGGAACAGCAGCGACTGGAGCATCTGGTGAACAAACGCACCCGGGAATTGAAGGACGCCCAGAAGCAACTCCTGCGTCAGGAGCGGGAAGCCACCGTGGGTAAACTGACGAAGGGCCTCATCGACCGCATCCTGAACCCCATGAACTACATCAACAACTTCTCCCACCTTTCCTTAGGCTTGGCCAAAGACCTGAAAGAGAATCTGGAGGATGAGGAGGAGAAGATGACGGAAGACATCTACGAGGATTCGATGGATGTGATAGAGATGATGAGATCCAACATGGAGAAGATCGAGCAGCACGGACTTGCTACCACTCGCATTCTGAAGGCGATGGAGGAATTGCTGAAGGATCACTCGGGTAAGATAGAACCTGCCAACCTGACTCCGCTATGCCAGCAAAGCATAGAGAAATGTCTGACATACTACGCTCAGGAAATAGAGCAGTATCACATCCAGGTGAAATGGGAAACTCCCCAATTACCGATCGTGGCAGACGTGAATGCCGCCAACCTGAGCCAAGTCATCATGTCGATGCTCAACAATAGTTTCTATGCCTTGCAGAAGAAGGCGCAGAAGGGCGATCCCAACTATCAGCCAATGGTGGAGCTGAAACTGAAACCCCGGAGTGGCACAGAGCCTCCCACCGTGGTAATCTACGACAACGGCATCGGTATAGAGAGTACAATCATCGACAAGGTGTTCGACCCCTTCTTTACCACCAAACCTACAGCGGAAGCCCCTGGCGTGGGCCTCTATCTGAGTCAGCAGGTCGTTCAGGATATGGGCGGCAGCATACAGGTGAAGTCTGAGAAGGATCAGTTTACAGAATTTTCAATACAATTACCCTAAAGACGGGTCATGCACAGAATATGACAGAATTATCGTTACTTCAGGAGAAAGTGGAGAACCTGCAAAAGCAGGTCGAAGATTTGCAGAACAAACTGCATAAACAGGAAAAGATGGCTTCCTTGGGCCTACTGAGTGCCGGCATTGCGCACGAGGTACAGAATCCCCTGAACTTTGTCATCAATTTCAGCAAGCTCTCCAACCGATTGCTGGGAGAGTTGGAAGAAGTGGTGGAGGACAACGCCGACAAACTGGCAGAGGATGATGCAGAAGATATGCGCGACATAGCATCGGATCTAAAGGAAAACCTGAGCAAGATACAGGAACATGGCGAACGTGCCATCAGCATCATCCAGGGCATCCTGCTGCAAAGTCGCGGAAAGAGCGGGGAATTCCTGCCTACCGACATACTGCATCTGATACACGAATATGTATGGCTCAGCTATCATGCCATGCGTGCCAGCGACAAGAGTTTCAACATCTCCATCCACGAAGAATATCCCGATACGATGCCACGCGTCATGGTGATTCCCCAAGACCTGAGCCGTGCCGTACTCAACGTGATGAACAACGCCTGCTATACGGTGAAGGAGAGAGCACAACAACAAGAGGCTGGGTACAGCCCTACCATCGAAGTGCGCGTGACATTCCAGCCAAATGCGGATGCCTCGGAAGGAGAACTCCGCATTGCATTGTCCGACAATGGCATGGGAATGAGCAATGAGGTGAAGGAACGCCTATTTGAGAACTTCTTCACGACAAAACCAGTAGGAAAAGGTACGGGCTTGGGCATGGGCATCATCCGCGAGATAATCACCAATGCCCATCATGGTCAGTTGCTACTCGATTCCACGGAAGGTGTAGGCACTACGTTGACCTTTGTTCTACCAGTCAAGATTGTACGATGAAAAGACTTTTCACTATCTCTCTCGCATTGTTTCTGTGCCTCCTGCCACGCAGGGTAGAAGCACAGGAACTGCAACGCGTATTCCAACAGGCTGAGTCGGCATACGATATGGGACGCTTTGGACAAGCCGATTCCTTGCTGCAAAGCTCGGTAGAGAAGCTAAAGGGTGAGGAACAAATCCGAGCTTACCGCATGTTGGCACTCATCAACCTGCGCGATGACCGCACTGAGCAAGCCGAGGAATACGTAAGCCGTCTTCTGGTATTGGACCCCTTCTATACCGCATACGGTGATTCACCACGCTTCGCCGACATGGTGGAGCGCTTGAAAAAAGGCAAGGCTACCATCACCACGGCCTCCAAGATAGCCGAGAGTCTGGAGGAAGTACCCGTTCCCGTGACATTGATCACAGAAGATATGATCCGTGCATCGGGTGCCACCAAACTGAGTGACGTAATCCGCCTGTATGTGCCTGGCATATCGCAAATCAGCAGCATAGAGGATAATTTGGCTATACGTGGCGTGAACGGCCTCACCCAGGAAACAATGCTTGTCATGATAGACGGACATCGCATCAATAGCCAGAGTACCAATGCAGGCCCTCTGGATTTCCGCAATAGCCTCGACAAGATAAAACAGATAGAAGTTCTCCGCGGCCCCGCTTCCTCCCTATATGGCAACGTGGCGCTGACTGCGGTAATCAACATCATCACGAAGCCTGGAAGCGATCTGGAAGGCGGACGTGTGTCTGCCATGGCAGGAAAGAACAATTCCTACGGTGGATCCCTGTTGTTGGGCGATGGCAACCTGAAAGCCGATTACATGACATGGGCCTCCCTGTACAATGCGCAAGGAGAGAAACGCATACTCAGCGGAACCACTCATTACATCAATGGATACAATCAGAAACCGACGTTCGACTTTGGCGGAAAGATACGTTGGGGAGATTTCAACATCCATGCCCTGATGCAACATGCCAATGTGGTGCCATACTACAATCTGATATGTATCGGAGAAACTTTTTCCTACGACAAATACGGACGTATCAACGGAGAACATCCAGGTTCCTCGCGTGCAAACGATCGAATCGATATAGATTACAACCATTCGTGGGGCAATTTCTCTTTGTCTGCCTCTGCCTTCATGGCTCACGAACGCGTACAAATCTACAACGTATTGGGCGACACCATCCCCTACAAAATATGTGCTGCCTTGGCCAGCCTTGTAGGAGTGACCACGGTAAGAACCAGTGGCGTGATGCAGACGGTAAACTGGGAAGACTACAGTTTGGGAGGTTCTGTCTCTGGCTCGTATGCCTACAGAATGAAAAATCAGATGAGTGGATCCGTCATGTTCGGTCTGCAGTACGAGAATCTGATGCTGACGGATGGTGCCTTGAAATTAGGTGCTGACTACAACAAGACCAATACCATGCTGAACGATATCCTGCAGAAAGGGGATGAATTCACCTTCTCCTCGTTTATCCAGCTAAAACATTCCTTCAGCAAAAAACTGATTTTCAATGGTGGCCTCCGTTTCGACAACAAATACCGCTTCGATGATCGTCGATTGAATACTATGTCACCCCGTGTCTCGCTTATCTGGCGTCCGACACAGGTATTCAGTATGAAGGGAGCCTTCTCACATTCCTTCGTGGATGCCCCTGTATTCTACCGCGCCTCCACGCTGACACAGGTATTCTCGGGCGGTAGTGCCCTGAATCCCGAAAAGATGGATTCGTATCAGATCGGACTTAACTTCCATTGGGCACCCCTTCATCTGAAATACGAACTGAACACCTTCTACAACAATGTGAGTGACATGGTGTATTTTGCCTCAGGAAACGATGTGGGCGGTTTTACCAAGTTCGTCAATGCAGGCGAAATCGGTATGGGAGGCGTGGAGAACGTGTTGCATTTTGCCACAGACAAGACCATGGCCAACCTAAATGTCACCTACCAATACCCCTTCAACGTGGAGACGGTATCCAATTTGAGTCATACACTATACAATATACCTCGGTTCCTGTTCAATCTGACGGCACAGCAACTCTGCTATCAGAACAAACGTGCGGGAAAATTCTGGGCACGTGCGAACATGCATGCACAATCATCCTACAAATGCAAAACTACCGACATAGTGATGATGATGACAGACCCGACTGCAACCACCTATTACGATCAGAAAGGATATGCAGAATTTGGTGCTGGCGTGGAATGGAAATCCACCTTCGGACTTGGAGCATCGTTCGACACCTACAACCTCTTCAATGCTCACTACGACATAGGTGGCCAACTATACCGAGGCATCCCCTGCCAAAGTTTTCATTTCATGGGCCGACTGAGCATGGAATTCTAAGACGCTCCGAGCACTATCTCTACTGGACAATGATCGCTTCCGAAGATGTCGGCGTGGATGCTTGCATCCTGTATCTGAGGCATGAGGCGGTCGGAAACAAGGAAATAGTCGATACGCCAACCTACGTTCTTCTCCCTGGCGTGGAAGCGATAGCTCCACCAACTGTAGGCATCCGTGGTATCTGGATGCAGATGGCGGAAGGTGTCGGTGAAGCCGTTTCCTAACAAGGTGGTCATCTTCTCACGTTCCTCATCCGTAAAACCTGGATTCATACGATTCGTCTTGGGATTTTTCAGGTCTATCTCCTGATGTGCCACATTCATGTCGCCACATACGATGACTGGTTTCTGGGCATCGAGCGAGAGAAGATATTGCCTGAAATCATCTTCCCATTGCATTCTGTAATCGAGTCTTCGCAATCCATCCTGACTATTTGGTACATACACGTTCACGAGATAGAATCCTTCCATCTCCAAGGTAATGACACGCCCCTCGTGATCGTGCTCTTCCACACCTATTCCATACGTTACATTCAGCGGTTTGTGACGCGTGAAGATAGCAGTTCCACTATATCCTTTCTTCTCGGCATAGTTCCAATATGAATCATATTCAGGAAAAACCAGTTCCAATTGTCCCTCCTGCAACTTTGTCTCTTGAAGGCAGACAAAATCGGCATCCAACTCCTCGAATGTTTCCCTAAAATTCTTTCCTACCACGGCACGAAGGCCGTTCACGTTCCAACTGATGAATTTCATTGTCTCGATGTTTATGTTTCGTACTGCAAACTTACATAAAAAAATGTTATGCGCCATACATTGTTTGCTTCATTCCCTAAAAAAACGTACTTTTGCAGTAAAATAAGAAACGTAACAAACGAAAAAGATGAATTTGAATATCGTTGTGTTGGCTAAACAGGTGCCCGACACCCGCAATGTGGGACCTGATGCCATGACAGCAGAAGGTACAGTCAATCGCAGTGCATTGCCTGCCATTTTCAATCCAGAAGATCTGAATGCACTGGAACAAGCCCTCCGATTGAAAGATCGCTTTCCAAACACACATATCACGGTGCTTACCATGGGACCCGACCGAGCTTCGGAGGTGATTCGTGAAGCGATGTACAGAGGTGCCGACCAAGGTTTTCTACTCACCGATCGTGCCTTTGCCGGTGCCGATACCCTGGCTACCAGTTATGCTTTGGCTCAGGCCATCCGTTTCCTGCAGCCCGATGTCAATCTGATTTTGGGTGGTCGTCAGGCTATCGATGGAGATACAGCACAGGTAGGACCACAAGTGGCGGAGAAACTGGGCATGAACCAGATCACCTATTCCGAGGAAATCATAGAATTTCTCCCCGATGCTCCCCAACCTGTCATTACCGTAAAACGTCATATAGATGGAGGCGTGGAAATCGTGCAAAGTCCCCTGCCATGCCTTCTCACGGTGAATGGAAGCGCTGCTCCCTGCCGTCCAAAAAATGTAAAACGATTGTTCAGATACAAGAAATATGAAGTGCCCCGAATCTGTTGTGCCGACATTCAGGCCGATCTGCAGCAATGTGGAATGGCAGGTTCACCTACCAAAGTGAAAGCTGTGGAAAACATCGTATTCCGTGCCAAGGAAAGCCGCACTATCACGGGGAGTGACGAGGATATCCGAGCACTGATAAAGGAACTGAAACAGAGCAAGACAATCTGAGAAAAGAAATGAACAACATATTTGTATATTGTGAATTGGAAGGCTCGCGTGTGGCAGATGTGAGCCAGGAACTACTCTCCAAGGGACGTGAATTGGCAGACACGCTCAACGTGAAGTTGGAGGCAGTGGCAATCGGACATGAAATTGTTGGCAAGGTGGAAAGTCAGATTCTTCCCTACGGAGTAGATAAACTGCACCTTTTCGATGCGCCTGGATTGAGTCCCTATACCAGTCTGCCACATACCGAGGTGCTTGTCAACCTCTTTAGTCGCGAGCAGCCACAAGTATGTTTGATGGGAGCCGACGTGATAGGACGTGATTTGGGTCCTCGTGTCAGCAGCGCTTTGCATAGCGGACTCACTGCAGATTGTACCGCCTTGGAGATAGGTGATTACGAAGACCGCAAGACGGGGAAAATCTATCAGAATCTGTTGTATCAGATTCGTCCCGCTTTCGGTGGTAACATCGTGGCCACGATAGTCAACCCCGAGAATCGTCCGCAGATGGCCACCGTGCGCAGTGGCGTGATGAAAGCAATTGTAAAATCACCTGATTATCCTGGTGAAGTGGTAGTGGAGGATGTGGCTCTCTTTGTACCAGAGACTGCGTATGTCACTCAGGTACTCGATCGTCATGTCGAGGCGGCACGCAATGATTTGAAGGGTGCCTCCATCGTGGTGGCAGGCGGTTATGGCGTAGGTAGTCGCGAAGGTTTCGGATTGTTGTACGAATTGGCACGTGTCCTACATGGGCAGGTAGGAGCCAGTCGTGCCGCCGTGGATGCTGGATTTTGCGATCACGACCTACAGATAGGACAGACGGGCGTCACAGTACGTCCCAAGGTGTATATCGCATGTGGAATCAGCGGAGCTATCCAACACGTTGCTGGAATGAAAGAAAGTGGAATCATTATCAGTATCAACAACGACGAGAATGCGCCTATCAATCAGATAGCAGACTATGTAATCCATGGCACGGTGGAGGAAGTAGTCCCCAAACTCATCAAATATTATTCGGAATGAAATACTACACAGACGAAATAAGATTTGAGATGACATCCAATCCGTTGATGGAGCGGATTGCCCAACTCAAGGAACGCGACTATGCCGATGATGGATGCTACGACGAAGCACCACGCGATTTTGCGGATGCAATGGAGAATTATCACCTCGCATTGGAACTGGTGGATAGCGTGACGGAAGAAACAATTGCACCCAATGCAGAGTCGGTCGATCTCGAAGGCCCCCATTGTGAGCAGGGACGTGTACGCTACGCAACGAAGACATACGAGAATCTGAAAGCGATGACACAGGCTGGTTTGGACGGAGTGACAATGCCACGTCGCTATGGCGGACTCAACCTTCCTATTATCGTGAACACGGCTGCCAATGAAATGGTGTCGGCTGCCGATGCCAGCTTCGAGAATGTATGGTCGCTCCAGGATTGTATCGAGACGCTCTATTGCTTTGGTTCCGAAGATCAGCGACAACGATTCATTCCCCGTGTCTGTGCAGGGGAAACCATGTCGATGGATTTGACAGAACCAGATGCTGGCTCCGACTTGCAGAGCGTCATGTTACGTGCCACCTACGATGAGGAAGCGGATTGCTGGCGTCTGAATGGCAGCAAACGATTCATCACCAATGGCGACTCTGATATTCATCTGGTACTGGCACGTAGCGAGGCTGGCACACGTGACGGACGAGGATTGAGCATGTTCATCTACGACAAGAGGGATGGAGGCGTCGATGTGCGACGTATCGAGAATAAATTGGGCATCCACGGATCACCCACGTGCGAATTGGTATTCCGCAATGCTCGTGCCGAGTTGTGCGGCGACCGCAAGATGGGACTTATCAAATATGTCATGTCGCTGATGAACGGCGCTCGTCTGGGAATTGCAGCCCAAAGTGTGGGATTGAGTCAGGCTTCTTACACCGAAGCTGTTTCATACGCTCGTGAAAGAAAACAATTCGGACGGCCTATCATAGAATTCCCTGCCGTAGCTGAAATGATTTCCACCATCCGCGCCAAACTGGATGCTGGTCGTGCCCTACTCTATCAGACAGCACGATATGTGGATATGTACAAGTCGCTCGAGGATATTTCACGCGAAAGAAAACTCACATCCGAGGAACGTCAGGAAATGAAACAATACAGTCGCTTGGCAGATGCATTCACTCCATTGGCTAAGGGAATGAATAGCGAGTTTGCCAACCAAAATGCCTACGACTGTGTGCAGATTCATGGAGGATCAGGTTTTATGCAGGAATATCCTTGCCAACGTATCTATCGTGATGCGCGCATCACCAGCATATACGAGGGCACTACTCAGTTGCAGACCGTGGCAGCTATCCGCTACATCACAAATGGCTTCTATCAGAATGTCATCCAGGAAATGCTATCACAGCAAGTTGCAGAATCCCTGCTTTCACAACAGGAGCGCATCCGTCAGATGGAAGAGAATCTCTCCGCTCTGGTTGCCAATGTCCGTGATACCGAGAATCAGGAACTGCTTGACCTTTCCGCACGCCATCTATACGAGATGACTGCTTATGTCGTCATGAGCCTGCTATTGCTGCGCAATGCTCAGCTTGCCCCCGACATGTTTGGTCAGAGTTTTGAAGTGTTCCTTACTTATGCCGAGTCGGAATGTCAGAAACATGCCACATTCCTCTCTCATATATCCCCCGATAACCTCAGAAACTATCGCGTATGAAAAGAAAGAAAACACAGTCAGCTAGTTGGTCGCTCGTCCTCCTCTGCCTCATCGCATTCTATGTATGGAAACAGTCGTCATCCACCGCTGCTCCTGCAAATTACCATTCCTCCTATGCATTGGCGCTGGATTCATTGGCCAATGGTGAGGAAGCAGATACTCAGTTGATTTCTCACGAAGGTTATGTACTTCTTTTCGACAGGAAAACCAACACCCCACGATGGGTGGCATGGCAGTTGGATGCAGAAGAGACGGAGGGAGATGTATCACGCAGTGAGTATGAGTTCGTACCAGATGAAGCATTGCCAGGAGCCCACCAAGTGACCACCTATGATTATCGTGGTTCGGGATTCGATCGTGGCCACATGTGTCCTGCAGCAGATATGAAATGGAGCGAGCAAGCCATGTACGATTGCCATTACATGTCCAATATCTGTCCTCAGGTCTCGAAATTGAATCAAGTCTATTGGGAGCGTTTGGAATCCTCCTGCCGACGTTGGGCAAGCCAGGAAGGTTCCCTCTATATCGTATGCGGTCCTGTGTATTCCAAGAAGAGAAAACAATGGATTGGCGAGGATCACCGTGTTGCCGTGCCAGATGCGTTTTTCAAGGTTGTCCTGTCCTTGAACAAGGAGACAGCCAAGGGAATCGGTTTCTATTACACAAATTCCGAAAGCCAGCAAACGATGGAATCTGCAGCACGTACGATTGACGAGATAGAAACCATCACGGGACTGGATTTCTTTTCCGAGTTACCAGACGATCAGGAGCAGGTACTCGAAGCAATGAACGATCTCCGCAGTTGGGATTGATTTCCTCTGTTACCAGATATCTTCCGGAGTATTGGGATTGTCATAGACCTCCTTCGATACAATTTCGAAGTAGTCAATGATGAGGCCCTTGGTGCGTGATTCCAGCACACTCTTCAGTCGCAGGTAGTTGTCCACGCCAGGTTCCATCGTCGTCTTTACGATGATACGTCGTATGGAGCGCAAGTCGTAGCGAGCTCCCGAGGTAGGACTTGAGCCCATTGGACATACACTCAGGGGGCCTTTCATGAAGCCGTTGGTGTGCATTCGCTTGTCAATTTCGGAATTGTAGTCATCATCCTCCGAGTCGGCTTCCCATCCGCAGATAGGCCACTCTCCATTTATTTCCATGTTCAGGGGGATGTCCTGCACAGGCAGGTTATCCAGGTCACTGCCGAAATAGCATTGTGCGATACCACGTCCATCCATGGCGAGATATCCCATACGCAGTTCGTAGGTGCCTCGGCGTGGTACGGGAGGCATCTTCATGGTGATGTCATAGCGGCCATATACCAGCAATTCGTCGGCTTGGAAATTATCCACGGAACAACCGTAGAAATTGTTGTAGCGGAAGTGTGTCTCGTCACCGAGGAAGAGATTGGGGCTATAGATGTAGTTCTGCGACTGTGGCATGTAATAGAAATCCGCGTCGCTCAGACTGAAGCTGGGCAATACCTGCTTGCGTATGTCGTTGGTCATGAACTCGGGGCACACAGCCATCACGTCGAAGCGTATGCGTTCGCGTTGCAGGTTCGTCTTCGTCTCGTCGTCGTAACATAGCGGTTGATAGATGGGATATACACAGCAGTTCACGATTTCGCTCAGCACGGCTCTGGTGTCATCGCTTCCGATGTGCAGTCCCTCCTTGCCTGCATCGCATCCGATTTCCTTGCCTGTACCCCTTCTTCCGTTGTCGAGAATGGGGAAGCGGTTGATGCTCACACCTTTGCTTTCCTTGCTCTCATAGAACTTTATCAGACGTGGTTTGCCATATACAGCATAGTATTCCATCACGGGATTGCCCAGCACAGTGGGATTGGACAGCGTGAATCCCACCTCGTTGTGGTGGATTACCAGTTTGTCAGCAGGGATTCGCATGGGCATGACGTGATATGTAATCCACTGATTCAGCAGGTTCTCCTCGTTGTCATAGTCAGTACCAGTGGTGAAGGTATCATCACTGGCATACTGTTTGTTGTCGATGAGCCATTGCTGCAGTTTGGGTAGCAATTCCGGGTCTTTGGGTTCGATGCCTACGCTACGCCAGAAATCGTCCGTCTCGGCAAAGATTGTGAAGCCATACAAACGGTGCTTGGGTAACTGGCAGAAGTAGTCGTGGCTCATCCATCCCTTCAGTTCGCCTCTCTGATACTTCATCTCATACTCCTCATCACGTATGGCGGAGAGGGTATCCATCAATCCGCAGGCTTCGAGGCAGCGTGCCATCACAAGGTAGCCATCCTTCTGCTTGTCGATGATTTCCCGGAAGTATTTGGAAGCCGAGAAGTCGCGCGGAGCGATTACCTTCTCCATCTGATGTACATAACCGTTCAGGACGGGTATGTCACGGTTCTTGGCGTTGATGGGACAGTCCTTGTTGAGGAAGATCTCATCTGGGTTGTCGGTGTAATATACGGATAGTTTGTGATCGTTGAGTGATACGGTACCGAACTCTCCACCATTGAGCACGGGGAAATCGTGTGTGGTGTAGGCGGCACCGAGGTCTCCTCCGTCGATGATGCTGTTCTTCACCACGACGGCGCGTATGGAATCCAGTTTGGTACTGTCGGTGAAAGCATCCCACGATGCAGCCGTCATGTAGTCAGTTTCATCCGAGGCATAGAGCGAGTCCAGATAATTCTGTATGGCTTCGTTAGTAGGCGCAAAGATGGTGTAGTTTCCTCGTGCACTGAGCAACTGCCCCACGGTTGTCTCGCTTACTGCACTCACTGGGACGCGATACAGCAGATCGAGATAGGTACTGTATGTGTCGGGATGACCCTTCAGATAGTCTATGGCTGTTTTTTCTATAAACACATATCGTGCCGACATGTCCACTTGTTCTGTACAAGCCTGGAAAAGGAGCATCACGAGGACAAATACATATAGTTTTGCTTTCATACGCTGTATTTTTTAAGATATTTTCACGCAAAGATACTAAGAAGCGAGAAAAAAACACAAACAAGTCCCAATAATTTTACTTCGGAGGTGCATATTGCCTTTTTCTTCCCCTTATTTTTGGAAAAATTGGGATATTTTTCGTCTGCATTGGTCGATTATCCGATAAATATAGCTAATTTTGCATCACTATCGAATCAAGAAACATAAAAAATACGGTTATGAAAAAAATCTTTTTAGTACTCTGTGCACTTTGTGCAACGACAGTTATCAACGCACAGAATTTTCTGAACACAGTTAGCGGATCTGTGCTTGAAGTAAAGGAAGCAGACAAGGCCAATGTAATTATCGAGTGGGATTACAGCAATCACACCATCGACAATCAGCCCACGGAGAGCTTCTTTGCAAAAAAGGGAGAAGAAGCCAAGAAACAATTTCTGGAAGAGGTTCAGGAATCGCAGGAATCTTTCGCTTTCTACCTCAGAAGCAAGTATCTGACACCCGTCCTCGACAAGTCGATTGCCAAGTATGTACTGCGTGTCAAGATAATGAACTATGACAGCAACAACAATCTGCTGACATGTGGCTTGGAGTTCTGCCGTATCAACGATACCGAACCATTTGCTGTCTTCGAGAGCACGCCCATTCCTGGAGTAGGTGACATCTGGAACGCTTCACACGTCAAGAACGCATACATCCTCCTGGCTCTGAGCATCAGAAAGACTATCAAGAAAGCCAAGTAATTTCCGGCTGCATTTTTCTTCATCGACACAATCACAAAACATGAAAACGACAAGATTACTCCTCTTGCTCGCCATGTCCGTCTGTACCTCTGCGGGAGTCGTACAGGCACAGACCACATTTCCCCACAATGAGACTGAGGACACAGAGGGCGTAATGAGCAAGGCGTACTGGGAATTGTGGAACCAAGATGTGCAGCAGCGTATTGATGCCGACATCGAGGCTTATCGGAAGGCGGACGGGCTCATACATCTGGACAAGGTGAAGCCGGGAACGGAGATTAGCGTAGAGCAGTTGACGAGTGACTTCATCTTCGGTGCCCATATCTTCAATTTCGACCAGCTCGGGAAGAAGGAGTACAACGACCGCTACAAGGAACTGTATGGCACGCTCTTCAACTCGGCCACGGTAGCATTCTACTGGCGCAAGTTCGAGACGGAACAGAACCGCCCCCGCTTTTGCGAGGAATATTGGGACACGGAGGAATACTGGAACAACTGTGAGAGCCCCAAGACACAGAGCCACTGGCGCCGTCCTTCCACGGACAAGGCAGTGGATTATTGCCTGAGCCGTGGCATCCGCGTGCATGGACATCCCTTGATATGGGGCAGCATCGAATGGCATAAACCGGATTGGATATGGAAGAACTTCCAGGACGAAGAGGAACGGCCTCTGTTGGACAGCCTGCTTCTCGACTATGGCATGAACAACAAGACGGGACACGGCTTCGAGCACTATTCCGAGCGCTACAATCAGATGTCTCAGCCTGAACTGGAGAACAGGCTCCCTCATCTGGCCGAGTATCTCCGCCGATTGTACGAACAACGCATTCGTCTGCTTGCCAAGCGATACGAGGGAAAGATCACCAGTTGGGACGTATGCAACGAGAGTGCTACGGATTTCAGCCGTGGTAGCTTTTATTCAGGACAGAAGTTATGCAAGAGCGTGTATGGCCTCATGCCGGGCGATTACGCTTTCCGTGCCTTCGAGGTGGCCACCGACGCTTTCCCCGACTCGGTAAAACTGAACATCAACGACTACAACCTGAGCCAGTCCTATGTGGATCAGGTGAAGGAGTATCGCGACCGTGGAGCGAAGATCGACATCATGGGTAGTCAGATGCACCTGTTCAATCCTCAGCAATGCCGCGATATTGCTCAGGGAGCAGCCATTCAGACACCCGATTACATCCGCGATTGGTACAGCAGGTTGAGCACTGCCAATCTGCCTATCCACCTGAGCGAAATCACCATCACCTCGCCTGGGACGGACGAGAAGAGCCGTCAGATACAGGCCGTCATTGCACGCAACCTCTACCGGCTTTGGTTCAGTCTTCCCCAGATGATGGGTATCACGTGGTGGAACGTGGTGGATGACTGCGGTGCCCCGGGCGAGCCGTCTGTTTCGGGCCTCTTCACACGCGATATGCAGCCCAAGACTTCCTACTTTGCACTCAACGAACTCATCAACGATGAGTGGAAGACTCGTACCACGGTGCAGTGCGACAACGAGGGAAATGTACGTTTCCGCGGTTTTCGTGGCAAATATCGCATCTCGTGGAAGGACAGGAAGGGACGTGAACATTCCGAAACCTACCATTTGAAATAAAAATCGTGCATTAAGCACAAAAAATTGGGAGAGAACAGGCAAGACTCGAATAGATTTTACTAAATTTGTCCCTTCATGAGACGTTTTTTTACAAAATGAGGACAAATTTGAATCTAAAAAGGAACTTTTTGGCGGTGATCGCTGCGGTGTCTTGCCTATTCTCTTGCACCGAACAAATCGACGAATCTGCACGTTACGTATTCAAGTACCCCACTGCGTGGGGCTACCTGCAGAAACTGCCGGAAACGTACAGCACCTACAACGAGTTGCTGAAGATTGTACCTGTCAGTGACAAGACGAATACGACCGTATCGCAGTTGCTTTCTGCCCGCGGACACTACACCGTGTTTGCCCCCACCAACGAAGCCATCGAGAACTACCTCGACACGCTGGTCACCGAGGGTATCATCGACCGCCCTTCGTGGGATGCCTTCACCGATAGCCTGAAACTCGACTCGATACGCAAGGTGATTGTCTATAACAGCATCCTCGATTGCGGGGATAATTCCGAGGCATACATCACATGCGAATTTCCAGTGAGGGAGAACGAGGAGTTTGGCTATCCTGCCATGAACGAATCACGACTCACCGTCAACTACAATACCGAGGACCCCGATGAAATACGTATCAATCGTTGGTTCCCCATCAACAAGCGCAACCGCGACATCATGGTCACCAACGGAGCTATTCATCAGATGGAGGCAGTCATCCGCTCCAACGATATCACCCTTGCCTACATCCTCAGCCGTCATCTCGAGGGCGCGGACAAAGGTTTCATGGTGATGGCCAAACTGGTGGATGCGTGCGGTTTGATGGACACCTTGGATGCCACACGCGACGAGGCATACGAGAAATTCTATGCACGTACCGTAATACCCCGCAGTTATGGAGGTACATTGCCAGCCCATCGCAAGTATGGTTTTACCATCTTTGCCGAGCCGGACGAGTCCTGGGAGCAAACCTTGGGCAAACCCGCCACGGAAATTACACCTGCCGATGTGCAAGCATGGGTGGTGGAGAAGAATTTTTATCCCGATGCACTGGACAACGAGGCATATACGACCGAGAAGAACGTCCTGTATCAGTGGACGACATATCACATACTGGGGCAGAAGATGCCCGTCAACAAACTGGTATTCCACACCAACGAGGTGGGCTATGCCTACAAGACGAATCCCTACGAATATGGCATCCCCGTGATGGACTACTACGTGCCAATGGGACCACGCCGTTTGCTGAAGACCTACGAGAGTCGCGAGAGTAAAGGAGTATATCTCAACCGCTTCCCGAAACTGGACAATGGACGCAAGGGTACCAATCACGAACTCTATTGCGAACCAGGGAAGGAGGGAGTGCGCGTCTATAAGGAAGACCCCACCCTGCTCTCTCATAGCGGTTCCAACGGCTTCATCTATGCCATCGACTCCCCCTTGGCCTATACAAAGGATGTGCAGGAGAATTTGGGCAAGTCCCGACTCAGGGTGGATGTGGCCTGCCTGTGCCCCGAACTGTTGAACAACGACATGCGCGACGAGCATCGCACGGGGGATGAATACACCTACTTCTATATGCCTAACGATGCAGAATATCGCTACCTCGACAATATCAGTGTCAACGAAGGGACACACTTCAATTACACCAACGGCTATGGCATCGGTTACTGGGTTCACATGCAGGGTGACGTCTTCTCTGGTACAGGATACTACGATGTGACGGTGAAGCTGCCCCCTGTGCCTGTGCGGGACACCTACGAGATACGCTATCGTATGCTCACGGGCTACAACTACGGTATCTCCCAGATTTATCTGGGCGAAGACCCCCAGCACATGTACGCAGCCGACATTCCCGTGGACCTGCATTGGTACACATGGGAGGAGACAGCCAGAGCCTACGGCCAGTTCCAGGACACGGGCGACGAAGAAGCCGATGCACAGAGCGACAAGGATATGCGCAACCAGAAGTGGATGAAAGCCGAGGCCAGCACACTCGACCTCGGGTGCCAGGGCGAGGTGAAGATGCGCAGACAATGCAACGTGGTACGCTTCATCGCCTCGCGTCAGGTGATGGATCCCGACAAACAGTATTACTTCAAGATTCGTTCCGTCCTCGACAAGCAGACCGAACTCTACCTCGATTTCCTGGAGTTCTGCCCCAAGTCTGTCTATGACAACCCGAGCGAACCGGAAGATGTATGGTGATGTAGCAAAAATCCGAAATAAACAAAAATAGATAGAATGATGAACAAACGAGTAATCAGTGCCACACTTGTGGCTATGTTGGCCATCAGTCCTGTATGCGCCACACCGAAGGAAGCCCCTGCCAATGATCAGGGGATGGCTTTCCGCAATCCCGACCTCTCTCCCGAGGCACGTGCCCGCGACCTGTGCGGCAGACTTACGCTGGAGGAGAAATCCCTGTTGATGATGAACGCCTCCCCCGCCATCGAGCGTCTGGGAATCCCCGCCTTCAACTGGTGGAACGAGGCCCTGCATGGCGTGGGACGCAATGGCACAGCCACCGTCTTCCCCATCACGATGGGTATGGCTGCTTCGTTCGACGACGAAATGGTATATCGCGTCTTCTCGGCTGTGAGCGACGAGGCACGCGTGAAGAACAACCAGGCCAAGCGCGAGAGCAAGACAGGCGAATTGTACCACAACCTCTCGTTCTGGACTCCCAATATCAACATTTTCCGTGATCCACGTTGGGGACGCGGACAGGAGACCTACGGCGAGGATCCCTATTTGACCAGTCGTATGGGAGTGAGTGTCGTACGCGGACTCCAGGGGCCCGAGGGACACAAATACAGCAAACTCCTGGCCTGTGCCAAGCACTTTGCCGTACATAGCGGTCCCGAGTGGAACCGTCATGAATACAACGCCGAGAACATCAGCCTGCGCGACCTGTACGAGACCTACCTACCTGCCTTCAAGGCCCTGGTGCAGGAGGCTCATGTCAGCGAGGTGATGTGCGCCTACAACCGCTACGAGGGAGAACCCTGCTGCGGCAGCAACCGTCTGCTCACCCAGATTCTCCGCGACGAATGGGGCTATCGCGGCCTCGTCACCAGCGATTGCTGGGCTGTCAACGACTTCTGGGAGGGACACAAGACTTCTCCGGACAAGACACACGCCGTGAGCAAGGCCGTCCTCTCTGGTACCGACGTGGAGTGCGGCGACAGCTTCGGCAGTCTGGTCGAGGGTGTACAGGCTGGCTTGATCAGCGAGAAGGAGATAGACATCAGCCTCCAGCGCATCCTCGCCGCCCGTTTCCGTCTCGGAGACTTCGACAGCGACGACCAGGTGGAATGGACCCGGATAAGCGACAATGTCATCAATTGCGCCGAGCATCAGTGGCTCGCCCTGCAGATGGCACGCGAGAGCATGACGCTGCTCCAGAACCATGGGAAGGTGCTGCCTCTCTCCACCGACGAGAAGAGCATCGTGTTGATGGGGCCCAATGCCGACAACAGCGAGATGCAGTGGGGTAACTACAACGGCACCCCCCAGCATACCATCACGGCACTCGAGGGCATCAGCAAACTCTGCCCCGCTGTTCGTTTCATCAAGTGGGAACGCAACGTCGAGGCACAGGTGGCAGCCGTGGGCGATGCCTCCACCGTCATCTTCGTGGGTGGAATCTCACCACAGTTGGAGGGTGAGGAGATGCCCGTCAGCGAACCCGGTTTCAAGGGTGGTGACCGTACCAGCATCGAGATACCGCAGGATCAGCGCGACATGCTCGCAGCCCTGCACAAGGCAGGCAAGAAAGTCATCCTCGTCACCTGCTCAGGCAGCGCCCTGGGACTTGTACCCGAGTCGGAGAACGCCGATGCCATCCTCCAGGCTTGGTACGGAGGCGAATCAGGCGGTCAGGCCCTGGCCGAGACCCTCTTCGGAGAGAACAACCCCTCTGGCAAACTCCCCGTCACCTTCTACCGCAATGTAGAGCAGTTGCCCGATTTCCAGGATTACAACATGAAGGGGCACACCTACCGTTATTTCCAGGGCGACCCCCTCTTCCCCTTCGGCTACGGCCTCAGCTACACCACCTTCCGCCTGGGCAAGGCATCGTATGCCAATGGCAAGGTACGTCTTACCGTCACCAATCAGGGCAAGAAGGATGGCACCGAGGTAGTACAGGTCTATCTGCGTCGTATGGATGACACCGAGGGCCCCATCAAGGCGCTGCGTACATTCCAGCGCGTGGATGTCAAGGCAGGCAAGACCGTATCCACCGTCCTCGACCTCCCCTCCAAAGCCTTCGAGTGGTGGGATCCTTCCACCAACACCATGCGCGTCACCCCGGGCAAGTTCGAGATCTACGTAGGCACCTCCAGCCGAGCTGAGGACTGCCAGAAACTCACCGTCACCATTTAATCCCCTTTATCACCATGCGCAGAACCACATTATTGGGAGCATCGCTCCTCTTTGCCGCTACGATGGCCGTAGCGCAGAAACCCATGAAGGCGCCCCAGGGCGGGAAAGCCATCAGTGATCATTTGATAGGAATCTTCTTCGAGGATATCAGTTCGTCTGCCGACGGAGGAATCAATGCACAGCTCGTGCAGAACGGTTCCTTCGAATACAACCTCACCGAGCAACCCGGATGGGGACCCTCCACAGCATGGGCGATGCTGCGCGAGGGACATAGCACCGGCTACGTGCAGACCCTGCAGAAAGACCCCATCCATCCCAATAATCCCAACTACATGCAGCTCTATATCGAGCGCGTCAAGGAGTTGAGCGACTACAACGGCTGGAAAGGCGTAGGCCTTCAGAACTTCGGATTCGATGGCATCAGCCTCCGCGCAGGAGCAAAATACGACTTCAGCGTCTTCATGCGCAATGCCGACGGCAAAGCCAAGGAGATACGCGTAGCCCTCGTCAATCCCGAGGCAGGGATGGACATCCTCGCCGAGACAACCCTGCGTACCGAAGGCAACGACTGGAAGAAGCTCGAAGCCACACTCACCAGCAAAGCAGACTGTCCCACAGCCAAGCTCCGTGTACTCTGTCTCACCGAGGGCGTGCTCGACGTCGATGTCGTCTCCCTCATACCCCAGGACACATACAAGGGACACGGCCTGCGTCGCGACCTCATCGAGGCACTCCAGGCCATCCATCCCCATTTCATGCGCTTCCCCGGAGGCTGCGTGATACATGGAGGCGGCGAAGGAATGTGGAACACCTACCGATGGAAGAATACCGTAGGACCACGCGAGCAGCGCAAGCCACTCAAGAACACCTGGGGCTACCACCAGTCCATGGAAGTAGGCTACTACGAATACTTCCAGCTGTGCGAAGACCTCGGCATGGAACCCGTACCCATTCTCCCCTGCGGCGTCAGTTGCCAGGGAGCAGGAGGCGCATGGGGACTGCCCGAGCAGGCACAGATAGCCGCACCCATGGACGAGATGGACGAATGGTTGGCCGATGCCATGGACCTCATCGAGTGGGCCAATGGCGATGCCAGCACCAAATGGGGTAAGGTACGCGCCGAGGCAGGACATCCCGAGCCATTCAATCTGAAATATCTCGGCCTGGGCAACGAGGAGCGCATCACCCCCGAATACTGCGAACGCTTCCGCTACCTCTACGAGCGCATCACCAAGGCACATCCCGAGATCATCATCATCGGCCCCAACGACCCCGGCACACAGGACGAGTTCTGCCCCACCGAAGGTTGGAAACTGGCCGACGAACTCGGAATGCCCCTCATCGACGAGCATTACTATTCACCCAAGGAATATTTCCAGAACTGCCGCAAGTACGACGGCTATTCACGCGACCGCAAGACACGCGTATATCTGGGAGAGTACGCCTCACTCGACTGCAAGTTCATCAACGCCCTCTCCGAAGCCCTCTACCTCATGCACGTCGAGCGCAATGCCGACATGGTGGAGATGACATCCTACGCCCCCCTCTTCGGACGCGCCAATGCCACCAACTGGAATCCCGACCTCATCTATTACGACAACGACCGCGTGTTCCTCACCACCGACTACTACGTACAGCAGATGTTCGGACTCTCCTCGGGGCAGTACTACTATGGCGACTGCGTCAGGATGGAGCGTCCCGATGACAACCTCGTAGGGCAGTCCGTCATCCTCAACACCAAGACACGCACCCTCTACGTCAAGATGTGCAACGCAAGCGACAAAGCCTGCAAAGCCACGCTCAACCTCGCCCGCTTCCCCGGACTGAAGGCACAGGCAGAACAGATACTCCTCACAGGAGATCCCGAAGCCAAGAACGACGCAAATGGTCAACCCATCAAACCACAGACACAACAGGTCACCATGAAGAAGAAGATGGAAGTAGAACTTGCTCCCTACTCCTTCGTCATGTACACCTGCTCATTGAAATGACAATTGTACAGTGAAGATTTGGTAAAAATCTCGATGGCAGCATGTAGTGATTACACGCTGCCATCATTCTTTTATCCCCAGAATCAATGATACCCTAATCCCTAATCTTACCCCTCTCCCATGTCCGTGTCCGTGTTTGGGGGGGGACTTAGAGGGGGTTTTTGTTTAAGAAAAAATATACAAATAAAATTTCTTAATATATAATATATATATAAGGTATTTATGCTGGGGCCGTGGCCGTGGACATGGATTGTAAAAGTGTAAACATGGTCTGTAACGCCTGTAACGCGTAACGCTTGTAACGCTTGTCATGCAAAATCGTCTCGGAAACCAAAAATTTTGTCCTTGAAAAAAAAATATTTGTGCCTCGAAAAAAAAACATTTTCTCCTCGGAAAATTTATTTTTTGACCGTGCAGTGTTTTGCGACACATTCAGGAGAGGGCTGGGGAGAGGCTTACTACTCCCCAGGTGTCTTCATTCCTACGATGATACGGTTCTTGCCCTGGAAGAGTTTGCGGCAGAGTTTCTGCATGTCCCGTGCTGTGATGGACTGGAGGGTGGCGTCGTAGCGGGTGACGTAGTCTTTCCCTTCACGGGTGCGGTAATACAGTTGGTCGATCCAATAGCCGTTGGACTTGAGCCTCTCTTCGTGCGAACGGGCCATGTATTGCTTTACCTTGCTCATGACATCTTCGCTGGGTCCCTGCTGACAGTACCGCTGCAGACCGGCATCGATGACTTCCATCATGCGCTGCATCTTGGCGGGGGAGGTGGGCAGCACGAAGCGGGCTGTGGCTATCTGCTCGGGCCAGTCCTTGAGGCTGACATCGACGGACACGCCGTAGGTACCTCCCTCGTCTTCGCGTACGGTCTCGGTGAAGAGGATGTCGAGTGCCTGGTTGAGCATGGATACCATGAGTTCGTTGCGGAGGTTGTCCTTCAGACGTGTGTGATAGAAATACTGTACCTTGGCATTGGGGGTGTCCTGCTCGCGATCGAAGATGCAGGTCTTCTGGCCCTTGGTCATGCGCATATCGATGTCCCTGTACCGTTCGTGTCCCTTGCTGTAGGGCAGTGCGCCTATGTAACGGGCGATGAGGGGTGCGATGCTATCTACCTGGAAGTCTCCCACGAAGTAATACTCGAAGTCGGCTGCATTGGCAAAACGCTCGTTGTAGATCTGGGTGATGCGGTCGTAGTCGAAGCGTGACATGTCTTCGCTCTTGAGTCGCAGGGCACGGACATTGCCTCCATAGACGATGCGGGCCACGGAGTCGCTGAGGGCTGACATGGGGTTGAGGTCTCGGTCGGCCAAACTGGCGCGGTACCGTTCGATCGTGCTGCGGAAGGTCTCGTCGTCGCGATGGGGGGCGGTATGGCAGAGGTAGAGGAGCTGGAGGAGGGTCTCGAAGTCTTTCTTGACACAGCTGCCTGACAGTCCCTCGGAACGGTCGCCTATCCAGGGTGACATGCTTGCCTGGATGCCTGCAAGTCGCTTCTGCAACTGGAGGGCGGTGAAATTGCCCCAGCCGCCAACGCTGACCATGTCGGCTCCATTGGCATTGAGGTACTCGTCGTTGGTGTACAGGGAGGAGCCTCCCCAACTGTAGGAGGCCATGCTGATCTCGTTGGGGGTGTAGTCGGTGGACAGCAGGTGGACGCGTATGCCATTGGGAAGCGTGAGGAGTTTGGCTCCATAGACATCGTCGGTGATCTTGCCCATGCCTACCGTGGCGGGGAGGTCGCTGACGAGGGGATCGGTATTGACTTCCTCGGCGTAGGGCTGGATGTCCTCGGCTTCCACCTGGCTGAGGGTCTCGGTCAACTGCTCGGGCGTGGGATATTCCATTCCTTCCTTCTCGGGGAGGAAGAGGAGGAGCACGCGGTTGTCGGCTGGCAGATGGGAGATGAGCTGGTTGACGGCCTCGAGCGGTATCTGGGGCACGAGCTTCTGCATGGTTTCGTAGGTCCACTCGACACCCGGAGCGGGTTCTCCGTCGAGGAAGTGGTTCACGTAGTCTGATACATAGGCGGTGTTCTTCACCTTGTCGCGTCCCTTCCAGGCTGCCTCGATTCCTGAGAGGTATTCCTGCTGGAAGCGGGCATACTCGCTGGGGGTGAAGCCGAAGCGCTGGGCACGGAGCACCTCGCGATAGATGGCTGCGAGGCCCTGCTGAAACTGGTTGTCGCGGAAGAGGACAGTGGCCTGCAGTGCATCCTTGGTCTTGGCTACGAGGAACTCCTCGTAGGCGAGGGAGGCATGGATGAAGGGGGCATCGGCTTGCTGCAGCATCTCCTCTATGCGCTCGTCCATCATGTCGGAGACGGCCTGACGCAGGTATTCGATCACCTGATACTGGATGCCTGACTTCATCTCGCGCGGAACGGGATCCATCTTGAAGGAGAGCATTCCGATGGAGCGTGTCTGCTCCTTGTCCTTCTGTATCGAGACGATGGTGCCGTCGTTGTCGGGCACGGGATAGTACTCACGCTGGGGTGCATCGGGGGCGGGTGCCTCGATGTCGGCAAACTGGGCCTTGATCTTGCTTTCCATCTGATCGACATCGACGTCTCCTACGATGACGATTCCCTGCAGATCGGGACGATACCAGCGACGATAATAGGAGCGAAGGGTTTCGTAGGGGAAGTTCATGACGACGTCCATGGTGCCGATGACCATGCGATCGGCATAGCGGCTACCGGGGTAGGCCTCGCGGAAGGCTTTCTCGTACATACGCAACATGGCGGAACGACTCACGCGCCACTCTTCGTTGATGACGCCGCGTTCCTTGTCTATCTCGCTGTCCTGGAGCAGCAGGTCGTGGCTCCAGTCGTGGAGGATGCACAGACAGGAATCGATGGCTCCTGCCACCTCGACATTGACGTTGTTGATGTTATACACGGTCTCGTCGAACGAGGTGTAGGCGTTGAGGTCCTCGCCGAACTGCACGCCTATCCCTTCGAGATACTGCTTGAGTCCGCTGCCGGGGAAATGCTTGGTGCCATTGAAGCACATGTGTTCGAGGAAATGGGCCAGACCGCGCTGGTCGTCCTCTTCCTGCATGGATCCCACTTTCTGGGCAATATAGAAATCGACCCGTTTCTCGGGCCACTCGTTGTGACGGATGTAATAGGTGAGGCCATTGGACAGGACGCCTCGGCGAACCTGAGGATCCAGCGGTACCTGGACATCGGAAACCTGCGCATGGGATGTGAGCGCGAAAGTTCCCCATAGCAACATGAGGATGGGGAAACGAAGGGCAGAAGCCCCAAAATGATACTTTTTCATGACACTATTATTTTATTCTCCACCGCCCGTCGCGGAAGACGAGGGGGAGGGATATCTGTTCTACCACGCTGTCGGCATACATCACATCGAGAAAGACCTGGGCCTGTGCCTCGCCCAGCGAATCGCTGACGGCCTGCACCTGCAGCACCTGCCCCTTGTTCTCGCGCAGGGCATGGGCGTACTGTGCCATCGTCTCGACCCAGAACGTACGGAGTCGCGGCGTGAGGCTGTCGGGCAGGTTCATGGCGCCGACATAGGCTTCGTAGTCGTCATCCACGAGGTACTGGTAATACGTCTGTGCCGCGAAGCGTGCCGAGGGTGAATCGAAACGATTGAGGCTTGGCTCGGGCTGACAGGCGCATACGATCCCTGTCACAATGAGCAGGAGAAGGGGGACGATACGATGTGACATGGCAAACGGGGGGAAGGGGGGATTATTTCTGACGGATATAGATATTGATGGGCGTGCCGCTGAAGTTCCAGCGCTCGCGTATCTTGTTCTCGAGGAAGCGGCGATAAGGCTCGCGTACGTACTGTGGCAGGTTGGCGTAGAAGACGAAACTGGGTACCTGGGTGTCGGGTATCTGCATACAGTACTTTATCTTGATGTACTTACCCTTGGACGATGGTGGCGGATAGGCCTCGATGAGGGGAAGCATCTCTTCGTTGAGGCGGGCCGTGGAGACACGGCGGCGACGGTTCTCATAGACTTCCTTGGCGGTCTCCAGCACCTTGAAGATGCGTTGTTTGGTGAGGGCCGAACCGAAGATGACGGGGAAGTCGGTGAAGGGTGCCATACGATCGGCGATGGCTTCCTGCATGGTCTTCATCACCTGGGTGGTCTTGTCTGGCACGAGGTCCCACTTGTTGACCACTACCACGAGGCTCTTCTGGTTGCGCTGTATCAACTGGAAGATATTCAGGTCCTGTCCCTCGATTCCGCGGGTGGCATCGATGAGGAGGATGCACACATCGCTGTTCTCGATGCTGCGGATGCTGCGCATGACGCTGTAGAACTCGAGGTCCTCGCTGACCTTGTTCTTGCGACGGATACCGGCTGTATCGACGAGATAGAAGTCGAAGCCGAACTTGTCGTAACGGGTGTAGATGCTGTCGCGTGTCGTGCCTGCTATGTCGGTGACGATATGGCGTTCCTCACCGATGAAGGCATTCACGAGGCTGCTCTTTCCTGCATTGGGGCGTCCTACCACGGCAAAGCGGGGGATGTTCTCGTCGAGCATGTCGTCGGTCTCCTTGGGGAAACGGGTGATGATCTCGTCGAGGAGCTCGCCTGTCCCACTTCCCGTCATGGCAGAGATACACATGGGATCGCCCAAGCCCAGGCTGTAGAACTCGGCTGCCAGCCACTGCTGCGTGTTGTTGTCGGTCTTGTTGGCAACGAGCAACACGGGCTTCTTGCCGCGGCGCAGGATGTAGGCGACCTCCTCGTCGAGGTCGGTCACTCCATTCTCGACATCGACGAGGAAGAGGATTACATCGGCTTCCTCGGTGGCCAGCATCACCTGACGACGGATGGCATCCTCGAAGATGTCGTCGGAATTGACCACCCATCCACCTGTATCGATGACGGAGAACTCGCGTCCTGTCCATTCACACTTGCCATACTGGCGGTCGCGGGTGGTTCCTGCCTCCTCGCTCACGATGGCATGACGGGTCTTGGTGAGGCGGTTGAAAAGTGTGGATTTCCCTACATTGGGACGTCCTACGATAGCTACTATATTGGGCATTTTCAATCGAGTTTGTATCCGAAGGCTTTCATGGCGCGCTCGCTGCTGCGCCAGTCCTTATCGACTTTCACAAAGACTTCGAGATAGATGTTTTTATCAAAAAATTTCTCCAGCGTACGACGTGCCTCGGTACTCACCTTCTTGAGGGCTACTCCCTGACGTCCGATGATGATACCTTTCTGGCTGTCGCGCTCTACATAGATGACGGCATTGATGTGGATGATCTTCCCCGTCTCCTTGAACTGTTCCACGACGACCTCCACGCTATAGGGGATCTCCTTGTCGTAATAGAGGAGTATCTTCTCGCGGATGATCTCGGTGACGAAGAAACGGGCGGGTTTGTCGGTCCACTGATCCTTGTCGAAATAGGCGGGGGACTCGGGCAGAAGCTCCTGAATGCGACGCAGGACGTTATCCACGTTGAATCGATGCAGGGCACTGATGGGGAATATCTCGGCCGTGGGGAAGGCCTGATGCCACTCCTCGACCTTCTGCGTGAGGGACTTCTGATCCGAGAGATCTATCTTATTGATGAGGACGAGCAGGGGAACTCTGACACCCTGCACCTTGGCCAGGAAATCACCGTTCTTGTCGGGTGTCTCCACCATGTCGGTGACGTACAACAGCACATCGGCATCCTGCAGTGCGCCCTCGCTGAACTGCAGCATCTGTTCCTGCAATCGGTAGTTGGGCTTCAGTACTCCGGGGGTGTCGCTGAAGCATATCTGCATCTCGGGTGTATTGAGAATCCCCATGATGCGATGCCGCGTGGTCTGTGCCTTGAAAGTGGCAATAGAGATGCGTTCCCCCACCAAGAGATTCATCAGGGTGGATTTCCCCACATTGGGATTCCCCACGATATTCACGAAGCCTGCCTTGTGTGCCATACTCGTCCTAAATTGCAATAAAATCAGGAAACAAAAAGAGCCGCAAGAGACTGATTGCTTCTCGCGGCTTTTTTGTTTCCGAGTATCCGGTCTTAAGCCTCCTTCTCGATTGCCAACTTACCACGATAGTAGCCACAAGCGGGGCATACGGTGTGGTAGATGTGGAACTCGCCACAGTTGGGACATACTGCCAGTGCGGGAGCAACTGCCTTGTCATGAGTTCTTCTCTTGAGGGTCCTGGTCTTGGACTGTCTTCTTTTAGGATGTGCCATTTTCTTATACTATTATAATGTTATTACTTTTATTCTTCTGTCTCACACTCGGGATGCACATGGCGAATGGGTATCTCCAAGGCGATGACTTCGTAGAGGTTCCAAGCCACACAGAATGTACCATCGCGATAGGGAACGGTAACCATATCCCCGTCATCCGAATACGTATCGCCCAACTGTACGAGCAAGGTACGCTGGGCCTGGATGGGCAGATCGAGCAATTCGAGGCAGCAGTTGCATGTAACCTTCACTGTTCCGCTGAACTGAAATGCGAGTTCGTAGGCTCCAGAGGTACGCTTCACCCGTAGCGCAACATCCAACTGACCCTGCTGAACTTCCGATCCCTGGACGGCGGAGAAGAAGTCATCATCTATATGCCACTGATACGACACAGTATCGGTGGTCATACCTTTCAGATCCACTATATAACCATCCAGTTTCTCCATACGGGGCGCAAAATTACAAAAATATTCTTTATTATGTCAATTATCAACTGAAAAAAATGAAGAATTAGCGTTTTTTGAGTTCAATACGGAAGGTTGTGCCTCGGCCCAACTCGGAATTCTTGACGAAAATATGTCCTTGATGATATTCCTCCACGATACGCTTTGCCAGGGAAAGTCCAAGCCCCCACCCTCTCTTCTTGGTGGTGAATCCAGGGGCGAAAACGGTACGGAAATGTCCCTTGGGAATACCCTTTCCGGTATCGGACACCTCCACTACATAGAGATTCTTTGTCGCAAAGGCTTTCAGAGCAATCTCTCCCTTGCCATCCATGGCATCGATGGCATTCTTGCATAGGTTCTCTATCACCCATTCGAACAGGGGGGCACTCATACGTACAATGAGCGGTTGCTCGGGCAGGCTGTATTTCATCAGCACGCGGTTGCTGGTACGACGGCTGATATACTGCACTACCTGAATAATCAGCTCGTTGAGATTCTCGGGAGTCGGTTCGGGCATGGAGCCTATCTTGCTGAATCGCTCGGCAATACGCTGGAGGCGTTTCACATCCTTGTCCATCTCGGGGATGAGTTCGTCCGAGGGATAGGTCTCCTTGAGCACCTCGACCCAGGCCATCAGACTACTGATAGGAGTCCCTAATTGATGGGCCGTCTCCTTGCTCAATCCCACCCACACCTTGTTCTGCTCGGCCTTCTTGCTGCTGAGCAGGGCGAAGATGGCTACCACGACAAAGACGAAGACAACTCCCATCTGCACATACGGCCACCATGCCAAACGTCGCAGAAGGAGGCTCTCGTCGTAGCATATCTGCATATAATCCGTGGGAGAGAGATCCACACGAATGAGCCGCTGACCGCGCTGCATCTCCCCTGCCCGCCGAAGGATATAGGACAAGGTATCTGCTTCTGTCTTGGCATAGATATCCAGATTGCGATACTCCTGCACCTGCCCCATCTTGTCGAGTACGACGACTGGGATGGTGTTGTTGGTGTTCAGCACCTGGAGCACCAGCGAGAGGTCGGTGGTTTCGTCGGCATTGTTGAGCGACCGCATTGCTTCGGCCCATGTCTCCACCTTGCGCTGCTCCTCTACCTTGAGATCCCGCACCAGGAAATGCGACACGCCCAGCGAAAGAACGCTGAGCAGAACGGCGGAAATCACGAGGGCAATTTTCACCTGACGAATGCGGTTAATCCATTGCATTGTGCGCTACGACGATGAATTACGCTACAAAAATAGGGCTATTTTCCCACTCTGTCAAAAGATTTTGGAAAACAAATACAGAAAAAGGTGCATCGGGGAGGAGAAATTAGACATTTAGACAATTAGACAATTAGGAAAAATGGTTTATTAGCGAGGA
>DCHV01000011.1:0-8328 GCA_002314945.1 Prevotellaceae bacterium UBA1743 | reverse complement strand
TTTGGGATGGCTTGGTAGATGAGTGGTGCTTCATCAGATGGTAAGCTCGCTTACCAGCGGAGGAAGGAGCACTCAGATACAGAGGTCTCGAAGAGAGCTCTAAAAGAAAGCCATCACAAAGTGTTTGTCGCCTGCCCTGAGCTTTGTCGAAGGGGTTTTTGTCTTTTTCACGGGAAAGCCTCATTTTATGGCTTCACTGCTCAAATAAATTTGACCTTCTCTCGCTTAATCGTAATTTTGAGCTGGCGCTCGAAATTACTCACGTTGACCTACGGTCGATTATTGTCACGACTCGGCCAAATGAAAGTAAACTTTCTTTGGCGCTCGCTGCTCCAATAATTCGGAAATACTCAAATAAATTTGGTATTTCTCTCGCTTAATCGTAATTTTGCAGCATGAAACTGAATGTATTCTATTTCCTTCTGATTATTACTATATTATTGTCGGCTTGTCACCACCATGATGAGCCAGAACCAGCAAAGACGCCTGTCACTCGCACGGTAATCGTATATGTGATGGCCGAAAATTCACTTTGCGACTATGTTTCACAAGACTCTATCGAGATGGCTGCTGCCACGAACAGGATTCCGGAGGATGTGAATTTCGTACTTTACAAGGACGACCGCAGCAAACCTGTCATCTATACCCTGTCGAAGAAAAATGGAGTAAAGAAATGGAAAGGCTACAAAGAGGACTTGGACAGTGCGGACTCTACCGTGATGCGCAGCACACTGCAGGAAATCGTGCGTGCTTTCCCTGCCGAACACTACGGACTGGTACTGTGGTCGCATGGCTCAGGATGGGTTCCACGGCGAAGGAAAACCATAGGAATGGACAATAACAGAAACACGGACAGCAACTATGGAACGACCATGGAAATAAGCGAGTTGGAATGGGCACTGAAGGATGTGGCTCATTTTGACTACATCTTCTTCGACGCCTGCTTCATGCAGAGTATCGAAGTGGCTTACCAACTGCGCCACGTGACGGATGCCACGGTCGGTTCGCCTGCCGAGATCCCCGGAAATGGGGCTCCCTATCACCTGATCATGGAAAGCCTGTGCAAGGGGGATGTGCAACAGATGACCGAACTGTATTATTCGGCATACACGAGAGGGGAGGGTGTGACGCTGTCTGCCATCAATTGCCTGAAACTGGATTCGTTTGCCCTGCGTACAGCTCCCCTTATCCAGAAGACATGGAAGGACAAAGCCTCGCTATCCTACAGCGGAATACAATACTATGGCCCCTTCATCAGTGAGCGCTTCTGGAACCCTGAGCCATACGACATGCGCAGCGCCATGCACCACCTGCTGAGTGAAGAGGATTTCGCCACCTGGAACGAAGCATTGCAGGACATTGTCATAGAACAGCGCGCTACCCAATATTGGACTTCCGTGTATTGCCGATATGGATGGTACGACAACTATCTCTCCGACCCCGATCACTACAGTGGCATCTCTATGTTCATCCCCCAATCAAAGTACGAGAACTACGGCTGGAACGAGGCCTTCCAAAAAAGTGAGTGGTACAAAGCGGCAGGATGGGAAGAGACGGGATGGTAGAAATAGGTTCTACTCAGGCTTTCTCGGGAGCGAGATTATTCTCGACCAACGAACGGATACGCATCAACTGTGCTACATAGCCACAGAAAGAAACGTTGGGCACGCCCTTGCTGATGATACGAATATAGGACTTTACCGTTCTGGGCAGATCATCCGTCTCCGTGGCAGCGTCTATCACCAAAGAGGAGGGAAGACGATCTATCCTGGCTTCAAACCACGCTATCAATTCTGACACTTCGACAGGGGAATATTCTTTCTTGTAAAAAGGATTCATACAGCCTCGTAAATAAATTCAGTAATAAATTTGGAGCAAAGGTACTCATTTCCCAAATAAATTCATTATTTTTGCATCGAAATAGACACAAAAAAGAGAAAAAACATGCTATTTGAGAAACAAACATATATCGAACGGCGCAATACGCTGAAGAAGGAATTGGGGACGGGACTCATCCTACTGCCCGGCAACAACAATTCGCCCGCCAACTACCCCTCCAACGTATATAAGTTTCGCCAAGACAGCACCTTCCTGTATTATTTCGGGCAGCACAGGGAAGGATTGACAGGAGTCATCGATGTTGACAACGATACAGAATACCTCATCGGGGACGACATCGACATCGAGGACATCGTATGGTTCGGCAAGGTGGACAGCGTATCTGAGATGGCTGCCCAATGCGGTATCGCCAAGAGTCTCCCCACACGCGAACTGGGAACACTTATCGCCAAGGCCAAGGCAGCAGGACAGAAGATTCACTTCCTTCCGCCCTACCGACACGATCTGCAAATCTGGCTGATGGTTCTCCTCGACATCCATCCTCGCAAACAAAAGGAAGAGGCTTCGGTGGCACTTATCCTGGCTGTGGTGAAACAGCGAGCTGTGAAAAGCCCCGAGGAGATAGCTGAGATAGAACGGGCCTGTGCCATCGGCTATGAGATGCACACGACTGCCATGAAACTATGCCGTCCCGGTATCAGCGAACAGTACATTGCCGGTACGATTGAAGGCATTGCATACAGCAAAGGGTGTATGCCGAGTTTCCCATCCATCGTGACTATGCATGGGGAAATCATGCATGGTTACCCCAGCACAAAACCACTGGAGGACGGACGACTTTTCCTGTGCGATGCGGGAGCGGAGACAAACGAGAACTATTGCAGCGACAACACACGCACTATCCCCATCCATGGCACGTACGATGCCCGGCAACGTGAGATATACAGCATCGTGGAGGAATGTCATGACTACACCCTTCAGGTGGCCAAACCTGGTGTGAAATGGTGGGACGTACACATGAGCGTATGCCGAAAGATGATCGACCGACTGAAAGAAATCGGTCTGATGAAGGGAGATACCGAAGAAGCACTGAACGCTGGAGCACATGCCATGTTTATGCCTCACGGCCTCGGCCACATGATGGGAATGGATGTTCACGACATGGAAGGACTCGGGCAGATTTATGTGGGCTTCGATGACGAAGTACGCCCGAACCTGACACAATTCGGCACCAACTGCCTGAGATGCGGAAGAAGACTGCAGCAGGGATGGGTGATGACGGACGAACCAGGTATCTACTTTATTCCCTCGCTCATCGACGATTGGAGAAATACAGGCCACTGCGCTGAGTTCCTCAATTTCGATCTCCTGGAAACTTACAAGGACTTCGGAGGCATCCGCATCGAGGATGACTTGCTCGTCACGAAAGATGGCTGCCGCCTCCTGGGACAAGATCGAATCCCCTACCATCTGAAGGATGTGGAAGAGTATATTGCCAACAATAAATAAATAAATATACACAATATGAAACGATTGATCATATTGGCAGCTGCGTCTGCCATGTTGCTGAGCCTCTCGGCAAAAACAAAGAAAAATGAAGCTGAAAAGAAGGACACGCTGATCTTCACCACGGAAATAGCCAATCCCGTAACGAGCATCAAGAACCAGAACAGTTCGGGCACATGCTGGTGCTATTCCACCATGGCTTTCTTTGAGAGTGAGATAATCAAGAAGCACCCCGAGATGAAGGATGACATCGACCTGTGCGAGTCCTTTGTATGCAGCAAGACCTATGTTGACCGTGCCGACAGACATGTACGCACGCATGGCGATGCCAGTTTCTCCCAAGGAGGCAGTTTCTACGATGGTATCTATTGCATGGAACACTACGGTTTGATCCCTGAAGGACTCATGCCATATCCCAAGACCCTCTATGGTGATTCCCTCTTCAACTTTGGTTCCATGTTCCCGCCTATGACGGCCTATCTGGAATCTATCGCCAAGGGCGACCATAAGAAAATCAATCCAGCATGGAAGAAGGTTCAACAAGCTATGCTGGACAACTATTTCGGTGAATGCCCCACAGAATTTGAATACAAAGGAAAGAAATATACGCCCCAATCCTTCGTAAAGGATTACCTGACACTCGATCCCAAAGACTACGTATCTCTGACCAGTTATACACACGAACCATTCTACAGCACCTTCATCCTCGAAATACAGGACAACTGGCGATGGGCAAGCAGTTACAACCTACCCCTCGACGAATTTATGCGAGTAATGGAGGAGAGTGTACGCAATGGATGGACCTTCGCCTGGGGCGCCGATGTAAGCGAGTCGGGATTCCGTGGAGGATCTCACAAATGTGTGGCTACCGTACTCGACAACAAGCAAAAGGAAGTGGGTAGCGACCAGAGCAGATGGACAGGCGAAACAGCAAAGATTTCGAATGAAGACAATGCTGGAGAGGACGTTATCACTCAAGAGATGAGACAGCTGGGATATGACAACTGGGAAACAACCGACGACCACGGTATGCTCATCTACGGACTCGCCAAAGACCAAAACGGAAAAGAATATTTCATGATGAAGAACTCATGGGGAGAGAGCGAACCCTACAAAGGATTCTGGTACGTATCCAAGCCATACGTCGCTTACAAAACCATGAATATCGTCATCAACAAGAACGCTATCCCTGCCGATATCCGAGCCAAATTGGGTATCTGATACTAAATACGGATTGTTAAAAAAATGCAATTTGCAACGCAAACTTGTTGCAGGTTGCATTTTTCTTCGTACCTTTACGGCTATGAATTATGAATGGTCTTATGAACCGCCCACAATAGAGCAGCAAGAAAAAGCAAAAACATTATCTAAAGAACTGGGAATAAACCCAATAACAAGTTCATTACTGATAAGGCGAGGTATTGAAACTCCCGAAGAAGCAAAGAGTTTCTTCCGCCCGCAGCTGACAGAGCTGTTAGACCCCTTCCTGTTCAAGGATATGGGGAAGGCTGTGGATCGTCTCAACGAGGCATTGGGTCGCAAAGAGAGAATTCTGGTATATGGCGACTACGATGTGGATGGATGCACGGCAGTGGCGCTCGTATATAAATTTATCCAGCAGTTTTCCACCAATATCGACTACTACATTCCCGACCGCTACGACGAGGGATATGGAATTTCCTTCAAAGGCATCGACTATGCATACGAGACAGGAGTCAAACTCGTCATCGTCCTCGATTGTGGCATCAAGGCCATCGACGAAGTGGCATACGCCAAGGAAAAGGGTATCGACTTTGTCATCTGCGACCACCATGTACCAGATCATACCTTGCCTGATGCAGTAGCCATCCTCAATGCAAAACGCGAGGATGCCACTTACCCCTATCAACATCTATCGGGATGTGGTGTGGGTTTCAAGTATATGCAAGCTTTTGCCAAGAGTAACGGCATCGGTTTTTCTCAACTGGTTCCCCTACTCGACTTGTGCGCTGTGAGCATCATTTCGGACATTGTGCCTATCATGGGTGAGAACCGCATTCTCGCATACCATGGACTTCGACAGCTGAATTCAAGTCCCAGCATGGGGCTCAAGGCACTGATTGACATCTGCGGACTTCAGGAGAAAGAAATCACGGTCAACGATATCATCTTTCGCATCGGGCCCCGCATCAACGCATCTGGACGAATGCAAAATGGCAAGGAATCTGTTGCTCTCCTCATCGAACGAAGTTACAAGGAAGCTCAACTGAAAGCACAGCATATCGACCAATACAACGATCAACGCAAGGACCTGGACAAGGTAATGACAGAAGAGGCCAATCAAATTGTTGACACACTGGATCATCAACATGAGCACAAAGCCATCGTCATCTACAATCCAGAATGGCACAAGGGCGTAATCGGCATCGTTGCCTCAAGACTCACTGAGATATTCTATCGTCCCTCCGTAGTCTTGACACGCACAGATGATTTGGCAACAGGATCGGCACGTTCTGTCTCTGGCTTCGACGTGTATAAAGCCATTGAGAGTTGCAAGGATCTTCTCACTAATTTCGGCGGTCATACGTATGCGGTAGGACTGAGTATGAAGATAGAGAACGTACCTGAATTCAAGCGCAGATTTGTTCAGTACGTCGAAGAGAATATCGAACCTGGGCAGACAAATGCAATTATCAACATCGACGGAGTTCTCAATTTTCAAGACATCTCCCATAGATTGTACCACGAATTGAAACGCTTCAACCCATTTGGCCCAGACAACATGAAGCCTATCTTCAGCACGAAGCGTGTTTACGACTATGGAACAAGCAAAGTGGTTGGCCGCGAACAGGAACACATCAAGATGGAACTGGTGGATGAGAAAAGCAACAACGTAATGAACGGCATTGCCTTCGGCCAAAGTTCACAGGTTAGGTATATCAAAACCAAACAATCCTTTGACATCGTATATTCCATCGAGGAAAATACATACAAGCATGGAGAAATCCAGCTCCAGATAGAAGACATACGACCCTCTGAGCCGCAGTGATGCCCGACCTTCACGACAAATATCGGTCCATATTACAACAATATTGGGGATACGAGGATTTCCGAGGCATTCAGCGAGAAATCATCGAAAGTATCAGCCAAGGAAAAGACACGCTTGGCCTAATGCCTACAGGCGGAGGTAAAAGCATTACTTTTCAAGTGCCAGCACTATCTATGCCTGGCGTTTGTCTTGTCATCACACCTCTTATTGCCTTGATGAAGGACCAAGTTCAACGTCTCAGGGAACTCGGCATCAGGGCTGCTGCCATACATTCTGCCATGCCGCATCAGGAGATTCTAAGCATTCTGGAAACCTGCATCTTCGGAGGATATAAATTACTGTACGTGTCACCTGAGCGTCTCTCATCTGAAATCTTCATCAAGAAACTCAGCCACATGAAGGTGAGTTTTATCACCGTGGATGAGGCACACTGCATCTGTCAATGGGGGTACGATTTCCGACCCTCCTATCTACAAATCGCAGAAGTACGCAAAATAAAACCAGATGCACCCATCTTGGCTCTCACTGCCACAGCCACGCCAAAAGTAGTGGAAGACATCCAACAGAAATTACTCTTCACTGAGAGAAATGTCTTCCAAATGAGTTTCATGAGGCCAAATATTTCCTATCAAGTAAGAAAAGTGGAGGAGCAAACCACAGCCCTTCTACGTCTCTTGGAATCAACAAGCGGATCCACTATCATCTATACAAGAAATCGTCAACGATGCAAAGACTTGGCCGAACTTCTCTCAAGCCACGGAATGGAATCTACCTTCTATCACGCAATGCTCTCCGACACGGTAAAAGATGACAGACAGCATCAATGGCAAAAAGATGAGATACGTATAATGCTTGCTACCAATGCATTCGGAATGGGAATAGACAAACCTGACGTTAGACTTGTTATCCATGTAGATCTTCCAGACTCGCTTGAAGAGTATTTTCAGGAAGCAGGTAGAGCTGGGCGAGACGGTGAACCATCACAAGCCATAATTCTCATGGATGGCAAGGAGATTCAATCTGCTCAACGGAGGCTGACAAATTCATTTCCACCAAAAGAATTCATCTGCGAAATCTACGAAAAAATATGTTTCTTCCTCCAGATGGCAATTGGAGACGGATACAAAGTGACACGCGAATTTAATCTTGAAATGTTCAGCCGGACTTTCCGTTACTATCCTCAAAGGGTACAAAGCGCGCTTGAGATGCTGGACAAAGCAGGGTATATCGAATACACAGATGCCGAAGAAGGAGAAAGTAGGCTCAAAATCATAGCCACAAGAGATGAACTCTATCGCGTCACAGACAAAGAACAAGAAGCCATTGCCAACGCACTACTCAGAAACTATTGCGGGATCTTTGTCAACTATGTATATCTCGATGAAGACCTTCTATGCAAGAAAACAGGTTTATCCAAGGACGCTTTGTACACCGAACTTATCGAGATGAAGAAAAGGCGTATCGTGGATTTCATTCCCAAAAAGAAAATCCCACTCATCACCTTTACACAGAAACGAGTGGAAAAGGAATATATCAAAATACCGCACGAAGTATACGAGCAAAGGTACGAAGCCTATAAAGAGCGCCTTTCTGCTATCATAGAATATTGCATACAAGATGACAAGTGTCGTAGCAGAATAATGCTTGAATATTTTGGCGAAACAATCAAAACCAATTGTGGGATATGCGATGTATGTACACAACAAAGTGAATTTCACATCACAGCCAGTGAAAAGGAAGAAATACGATCTATTCTACTCGAAAAGATGAGTAACGGACCTGTTACTGCCGACAAACTAATTCTAAAAGGAATCGATGAGCGAAAATTACGTCAAGTCATCGATGAAATGCGAGGAAAAGAAGAAATAGTATATTTTGGAAATAAAATAGGAGTTTCCTCTCAATAAAAGAAATTCTAAATACAAATAACAAATAAAGCCCTTCAAACATAAGTC